>VBCT01000117.1 GCA_005882235.1 Betaproteobacteria bacterium | reverse complement strand
ATGAGGACAAGCACGCCATGGACGTGGTAGTGGACGAGGAGAACCTCGCCATCGCGATCGGTCGAAGCGGACAAAACGTGAGACTCGCCTCGGAGCTGACCGGCTGGACGATCAATCTCATGACCGAGGCTGAATCGCAGAAGAAGAACGAAGAGGAAGCCTCCTCGGTGAGGAAGCTCTTCATGGAGCGGCTGGACGTCGACGAGGAAGTCGCCAACACCCTCATCCAGGAAGGCTTCTCGACTCTCGAGGAGGTGGCCTACGTGCCGATCAACGAGATGATGGAGATCGAGGGTTTCGATGAGGCTACGGTGAGCGAGCTGCGCAACCGTGCGCGCGACGCGCTCCTGGTGCAAGCCATAGCGAGCGAGGAGCAGGCGGAAAACCTCGACCCGGCGCTGCTCGGCCTGGAGGGAATGGACAAGGACCTGGCGACGAAGCTCGCCAGGTCCGGCGTGAAGACCCGCGACGACCTCGCCGATCTCGCCACGGACGATCTCATCGAGATGGCGGGAGTCGACCCCGAGCGTGCCAAGAGCCTGATCATGAAGGCTCGCGAACACTGGTTTGCCCAGGAGTAAGGCCGGCCCATGGCCCAGACGAGCGTTGCCCAATTCGCCGGCGAGCTGAAAGTGCCGCCGTCGCAGCTGCTCGAGCAGCTGCGGGCCGCGGGCGTGCACAAGCAGGTGGCGGAAGATGTTCTTTCGGAGCAGGACAAGACCCGGCTCCTGGAATACCTGCGCAAGTCGCACGGCTCATCGGAACCCAAGAACAAGATCACGCTGACGCGCAAGCAGACCTCCGAGATCATCAAGAAGTCCGATGCGAGCGGCAAAGCGCGCACCATCCAGGTCGAGGTCAAGAAGAAGCGCATCTTCGTCAAGCGCGACGCGGAGTCGGGTGCGCCCGCGGAGGCGTCCGGTGCTTCCGGGGCCGCGGTCGATTCGCGCGAAGCGGAGCTGCGCGAGGAGGAGCAGCGCCGGCACGAGGAGTTGGCGGCGCGGCAGGCCGCCGACGTGGCGGAAAAACAGGAGCGCGAGCGCAAGCTCGCGGAGGGCAGGCCGAGCGAAGTGAAGACGCAGGCGTCGGCCCCCGACACGACGCTCCACAAGCCGAAGGTCGCACCGGGGGCCGAAAAGAAGGGAGCGAAGAAGGCGAAGGAAATCAAGGTCTGGAAGGACGAAGGCGTCAAGCGCCGCACGATCAAGACGCGCGGGGACGTACAGGGGGCATCCGGCTGGCATACGCCCAAGGGTGCCAGGCACAAGACCGCGGTCGCGCCGGCAGCTGAAAACGTTCAGCAGTTCAGCGCGCCCGCCGAGCCGGTGGTGCGTGAGGTGATGGTGCCTGAAACGATCACCGTCGGGGATCTCGCTCACAAGATGTCGGTCAAAGCCGCGGAAGTCATCAAGGTGCTGATGAAGCTGGGCAACATGGTGACGATCAACCAGGCGCTCGACCAAGAAACCGCGATGATCGTCGTGACCGAAATGGGCCACGTGGCCAAGGCGGCGAAGCTGGACGACCCGGAATCTCTGCTCGCCGACGTGCCCGAGCACCACGAAGCCGCGTTGATGCCGCGCGCTCCCGTGGTCACGGTCATGGGGCACGTGGACCACGGGAAAACGTCGCTCCTCGATTACATCCGCCGCACGAAGGTCGCCTCGGGCGAAGCGGGCGGCATCACCCAGCATATCGGCGCGTACCATGTCCAGACGCCGCGCGGCATGGTCACTTTCCTTGACACGCCGGGCCACGAGGCCTTTACGGCGATGCGCGCACGCGGTGCAAAAGTGACCGACATCGTCGTGCTGGTGGTTGCGGCGGACGACGGCGTGATGCCGCAGACGATCGAGGCGATCCATCACGCCAAGGCGGCCGAAGTTCCCGTCGTCGTGGCGATCAACAAGATCGACAAGCACGAGGCGAACCAGGAAAAGGTCAAGCAGGAGCTGGTCGCACAGGCCGTGGTGCCCGAGGAATACGGCGGGGATTCGCCGTTCGTTCCGGTGTCGGCGAAGACCGGCGCCGGAATCGATACGCTGCTGGAACAGGTGTTGCTGCAGGCCGAAGTGCTGGAACTGAAGGCTCCGGTGGACACGCTCGCCAAGGGCCTGGTGATCGAGGCCCGGCTGGACAAAGGCCGCGGGCCGGTGGCCACGGTGCTGGTTCAATCCGGAACGCTCCGGCGCGGCGACATCGTGCTCGCCGGGAGCAGCTTCGGCCGGGTTCGGGCCATGCTCGATGAGAGCGGAAGCGCGGTCCACGAGGCCGGTCCGTCGATTCCGGTCGAGATCCAGGGCCTATCGGACGTACCCGCGGCAGGCGAGGACGTCATGGCGCTCGGCGACGAGCGCAAGGCGCGCGAGATCGCGCAGTTCCGCCAAGGTAAGTTCCGCGACGTGAAGCTCGCGAAGAAGCAGGCCGCCAAGCTGGAAAACCTGTTCGAGCACATGGGCGAAGGCGAGGCGAGGGTGCTCGCGCTTCTCATCAAGGCCGACGTACAGGGCTCGCAGGAAGCGCTCGTCCATGCGCTCAGCCGCCTTTCGACCGAAGAGGTCAAGGTCAACGTGGTGCACAGCGCGGTGGGCGCGATCACGGAGTCCGACGTGAATCTTGCGCTCGCCTCCAAGGCTGTGATCATCGGTTTCAATACCCGCGCCGATACGGCCGCGCGCAAGGCGGCCGAGGCCTCGGGGGTGGACGTACGCTACTACAACATCATCTATGACGCGGTCGACGAAGTGAAGGCGGCGCTCTCGGGCATGCTCGCGCCGGAGAAAAAAGAGAATATACTCGGACTGGTCGACGTGCGGCAGGTATTCAAGATTTCCAAGGTCGGGGCCGTCGCTGGATGCATGGTGCTCGAAGGTCTCGTGCGCCGTAACGCGTCGGTGCGCGTGCTGCGCGACAACGTGGTCGTCCATACGGGCGAGATCGATTCGCTCAAGCGCTTCAAGGACGACGTGCGTGAAGTAAAGGCCGGTTTCGAGTGCGGCATGTCCGTGAAAAACTTCAACGACCTCAAAGTCGGCGACCAGTTCGAAATCTACGAAGTCCAGGAAGTGGCGCGGACGCTCTAACGTCCGCGCCATCCTGAGGAGCGCCTAGCGCGACGAAGGATCTGCTTTTTGGTAGTGATCCCTTCTCTCCGCATTCAGCAACCCCATGGCCAATCAGCAACGCCTGCGGCGCGTCGCCGATCAGATCCAGCGCGAGCTGTCGGAATTGTTGCGCGCCGAACTCAAGGACCCGCGCGTCGGCATGATTACGCTTACCGGCGTCGAGGTTTCCCCGGACCTTGCCTATGCGAAAGTTTTCTTCACCACTTTGGCCGATGCGGAATCCTTGACGACGATCGAGGCGGGTCTCGATCGCGCGGCGGGATTTCTGCGGGCCCAGCTCGGAAAGCGCCTGAGACTCCGCGTCACTCCGGAAATACGCTTCAAGCACGACGTTTCAGTCGAGCGAGGCGTGCGTCTCTCGCAGCTGATCGACGCTGCAGTCACTGGAAAGAAGGCGGATTGAGGCCCCGTGGGAGATACGCACACGGCAGTCAACGGAGTGTTGCTCGTCGACAAACCGGTCGGACCGAGCTCGAATGCGGTATTACAAAGAGCGAAGCGCCTGCTTGGAGCGGCGCGTGCAGGCCATACGGGAACGCTCGACCCCTTGGCGAGCGGCTTGCTCGTCATTGCACTGGGCGAGGCGACTAAGTTTTCCGGCGGGATACTCGAAGCGGACAAGAGCTATCGCGCGCAGTTGAAGCTTGGCGAGCGCACCGAGACCGGCGATGCCGAGGGTCCGGTGGTTTCGCGCGCCGAAGTCAAGGTGACCCGCAACGAGCTGCTCGCCGCGTTGGAGGGCTATCGTGGCGAGATCGAACAGCTGCCGCCTCCGTATGCTGCGATCAAGCATCGAGGCCGCCCCTTGTACGCTTACGCCCGCCGCGGTGAGCACGTTCCACGCGCCGCGCGGCGCGTCACGATCCGTCGAATCGAGCTGGAAAGCTTCGAAGAGAATACGGTCGGCCTGCTCGTCGAGTGCAGCAAGGGCACCTACATTCGAGCGCTTGCCGAGGATATCGGCGCGGACCTAGGCTGCGGCGCGCATCTCGCGGCGCTGCGGCGCACCGCCGTGGGCCCGTTCGCGTTGGCGCAGTCGATGACGCTGGAAGCGCTCGAGGCGATTTCGGCTGCGGAGCGGCGCGAGCGGCTCCTGCCCCTGGAAGCCTTGCTCCAATCGTGGCCGCGCCTGACGCTCGAAGCTCCCCTCGCGGCGCAGTTCCGGCAGGGACGGACGATATCAGTCGATTCTGCGAGTGGCAGCATCGCCGTTTTCGGCGAGGGCGCCAAGTTCCTGGGCACCGGGCAAGTGGACGCAAGCGGGACCTTGCAACCGAAGCGACTGCTTGCGCTGTCTTGAAGCGCGTTTCCGACTCAAAACTGCTTGTAGAAGGCGCTGATTTCAAGGTAAAATGCCGGCCTTTCGCGAAGAGATAAATAGAGCCAGAGCATGCGGGTCAGCGTTACGGAAAAAGCGCAAATCGTCCGGCAGCACCAGCGCGCAGCGGGCGATACGGGTTCCCCGGAAGTGCAGATAGCCTTGCTTACGGCGCGGATAAACGGGCTGACCGACCACTTCAAGACGCACGTCAAAGACCACCATTCGCGGCGCGGGTTGCTGAAGATGGTGAGCCAGCGTCGCAAGATCCTCGATTACCTCAAGCGGAAGAACAACGGGAAGTATCACGAGCTGATCGAGCAACTTGGACTGCGCAAGTAAATCCTCGACGCCCATGGGATCCCGATGGGCGTTTTGATTCCCAGATGCGGTCCGGCGGCCCTGCGTAGGCACCGGACTCACCAGAATGACAGGGCGCTGCGCCCGAGTTCCGTCAACCGATCGAGAAAACCATGCGGCTAACCCCCATCAGGAAGACATTCACCTACGGCGCGCACGAAGTGACGCTGGAAACCGGCGAAATGGCGCGCCAGGCGCACGGAGCAGTCGTCGTGAGCATGGACGACACCGTCGTGCTGTGCACCGTGGTCGGAGCAAGGCAAGCCAAAGCAGGACAGGACTTCCTGCCGCTCACCTGCGACTACGTCGAGAAGACCTACGCTGCGGGCAAGATTCCCGGGGGCTTCTTCAAGCGCGAGGGCAGGCCTTCGGAAAAGGAGACACTGACCTCCCGGCTGATCGACCGGCCCATCCGCCCGTTGTTTCCCGAGGGGTTCTACAACGAAGTGCAGGTGGTTGCGCAGGTGCTGTCGTGCAATCCAGAAGTCGATCCGGACATTCCGGCATTGATGGGGGTCTCGGCGGCACTCACTATTTCCGGGATTCCGTTCAACGGGCCGATCGGAGCCGCGCGCGTCGGCCGCATCAACGGCGAATACGTGCTCAACCCTACCGCGACACAGCTCAAGGAAAGCCAGCTCAACCTCGTGGTGGCGGGCACCGAGCACGCCGTGCTGATGGTGGAATCGGAGGCGCACGAGCTGCCCGAGGACGTGATGCTGGGGTCGGTCGTGTTCGGGCACCAGCAGATGCAGGCCGCGATCAAGGCGATCAACGACTTGGCG
>VBCT01000045.1 GCA_005882235.1 Betaproteobacteria bacterium | reverse complement strand
ACCAAAGAAATCCAGCGGAAGGTGAGCACCGGGACGAGCCTGACGGCCTCGATGCAGGAATCCAACGTATTTCCCAACATGGTCGTGCAGATGGTGTCGATCGGGGAGGAATCCGGCGCGCTCGATGCCATGCTCGGCAAAGTCGCCGACTTCTTCGAGGCGGAGGTCGACGACGCGGTTGACGCGCTCACCAGTCTGATGGAACCGATGATCATGGTGGTGCTCGGCGTGCTGATCGGCGGCATGGTGATCGCGATGTACCTGCCGATCTTCAAGATCGGCCAAGCGGTCTAGCATTATTCCCATCACGTACCTGGGCGAAGGGGTTACGGCCCGGCCGTAACCCTTTTTAATTGATCCGATGAGCGACATTCTCAAGACGGCCGCCCATCCGATGGTGTTCCCGTGGCTGTGCCTGGTGTTCGGGCTCGTGGTCGGGTCGTTCCTGAACGTAGTCATTCATCGCTTGCCGAAGATGATGGAGCGCGGTTGGCAGGAGGAATGCGCGGACCTGCGCGGCGAGACCGTCGCTCCGGCGGAAAGGTTCAACCTTTTCGTTCCGCGCTCGCGCTGCCCCGCATGCGGCCACACCATCAGCGCGGCCGAAAACATCCCGCTCGTTTCCTGGGTGATGCTGCGCGGACGCTGCTCGGCGTGCAAGGCGCGCGTCAGCGGGCGCTATCCGCTGGTCGAGCTGCTCGGTGGCGCTGCCGCGGCCTGGTCGGCGGTGCACTTCGGCTTCGGCGCCGCGGCGTTCGCGGCGATGGTGTTCGTGTGGTGCATCGTCGCCGCGAGCTTCATCGATTTCGATACTCAGCTGCTGCCCGACTCGATCACGCTGCCGCTCTTGTGGCTGGGATTGCTCGCCAATGCGGGCGGTGTCTTCACCGACCTGCGTTCCGCGGTGATCGGAGCGGCCGGGGGATATCTCGCCCTGTGGAGCGTGTACTGGCTGTTCAAGCTCGTAACAGGCAAGGAGGGAATGGGATTCGGCGATTTCAAGCTGCTCGCCGCGATCGGCGCGTGGTGCGGGTGGCAGGTCTTGCCGCTCACGATCCTGCTGTCGTCCTTCATCGGGGCGGCCGTGGGAATCGCCCTCATGGTTTTTGCCCGGCACGGCCGCAGCGTGCCGATCCCTTTCGGGCCGTATTTGGGCGCTGCAGGGATCGTCGCCCTGTTCTGGGGACCCCAGATCACCCGCCAATACTTCAACCAGTTCATGTGAAGCCTTACACGGTTGGACTCACGGGCGGCATCGGCAGCGGCAAGAGCGTGGTCGCCGGGCTGTTCGCCAAACGCGGGGTTGCCGTGATCGAAACCGACGAGATCGCCCACGAGCTCACGCGTCCGGGGGGCGAGGCGATCGGGGCGATACGCTCTGCGTTCGGCGCAAGCTTGATCGGCGCGGACGGCGCCCTCGATCGTGACGCGATGCGTAAGCTCGTGTTCGGCGATGCGGCGGCGAGAAAGAAGCTCGAGGCGATCCTGCATCCGCTCGTACGCGAGGAAAGCGCTCGCCGGAGCGCTCGCACGCAAAGCCCCTACGCAATTATGGTGGTTCCGCTCCTGGTGGAGAGCGGGGTCGACCGATCGCGCTACGCGCGGGTGCTCGTGGTCGATTGTCCCGAGGCGCAGCAGGTCGAGCGAGCCATGCGGCGAAGCGGCCTCTCGGAGACCGAAGTGCGCGCCATCCTCGCCGCGCAGGCTACGCGAGAGCAGCGCCTCGCCCGAGCCGACGACGTGATCGACAACAGCGGAACACCCGGGGCGCTCGAGCGCCAGGTGTCGAATCTGAATGAGAAATACCTCACGCTTGCCGCGCGCTCCAAGACAACGTCATAGCGCGCGCCCGTTGTCAATTCGCGGCGGATCGGGGAGAATCCGGCGAGGCTCCCCCGGGATCAATCGCCTACCCTCCCATCCGCGGGCGTCAAGGTGATCACCTACGAGTATCCGCTGAACGAACGAATCCGGACCTTGCTGCGTCTGGAAGACCTGTTCGAGCGCGCCAATTACTTCGTCGCCCAGGTAGATTCGTGCGCGCACCATGCCGCCCTGATGACGCTGTTCGAAATCCTGGAAGTCGCCGGTCGCGCGGAACTCAAGTCGGACCTGCTGCAGGAGCTCGAGCGACAGAAACAGATCCTGCTCGGATTTCGCAACAACCCCCAGATCGCGGAGGGCGTGCTCCGGGAGGTCATCTCCGACATCGAGCGTTCGAGCGCAGCCCTCTTCGCGATGACCGGCAAGATCGGCCAGTACCTTCGCGAGAACGATTGGCTGATGTCGATCAAGCAGCGCAGCGGGATACCCGGCGGGGTTTGCGAATTCGACCTGCCCTCCTATCATTTCTGGCTGCACCGCGAAGGCGCCAGGCGCGGAGCCGACCTCGGCACCTGGATTTCCCCGTTGCTGCCGATCCGGGACGCGTCGTCCATCGTGCTGAAACTGCTGCGCGAAGGCGGCAAGCCCGTGAGGCACGTTGCCCACCGTGCCGCTTTCTCGCAAATGCTCGGCGGCAAGATGTCGCAGATGGTGCGCATCCGGCTTCCGCGCGAATCGCAGTTCATCCCCGAGATCAGCGCCAACCGTTACGCGCTGAACGTCCGCTTCAGCACTTTCGGCACCCGGGTATGCGAGGCGGACGTCGAGTTCGAGCTGACTTTCTGCAATTTGTAAGACTGTGACCAAGGCGCGCTTCGTGAGCTGCCCGCGCTGCGGTGCACAGGTGGCGTGGATCGCGGAAAACCGCTACCGGCCGTTCTGCTCCGAACGCTGCAAGCTGATCGATCTAGGCGACTGGGCGATGGAGAAGTTCCGGGTTCCGGAGGAGGAAGGCAAGGATGCGACGGATGCGGAAGAGCCGGATCGAGGATCAGGGATCAGGGATTGAACCTTCCTTGCATCCTACGCCCCCAACCGTCACGCTTTCGGGCCCCGGCTGAGAAGCGAGTGAATTTTCTTGAACAGTTTCTCAAAATCAACCGGCTTCAATTCGTAGTCGTCACAACCGGCGGCGAACGACTTCTCACGGCTTTTCTCTGACGTATCGGCGGTGACGACGATGATCGGGATGTGTTTCGTTTCTGGCTGACTTTTCAGACGGCGCGTCGCCTCCCAGCCGTCGAACCCCGGAAGTCTCAGGTCCATCACGATGAGATGGGGCCGGAGTGTCTTCGCCCAATCGACGCCCTCCGTGCCATTCGTTGCGACCTTGACTTCGAATCCGGCGAGGCTCAAGCGCTTGTGCAGCGCGAACAGGTTGTCCTCGTTGTCCTCAACGCACAGTATCTTGGTCATCGCGGCCTCTCCTTAGCGGACGGCGCTCCGCGCGTGACGGATGCTCCACACAAACGCACCCCTTCGCGCAGCAATTCGTAGGGTATCTTCACGTGTGGAGGAAGACAAGCACGCGCCCGAGGCCGATCGTACGGAGGATTCCTAGGGATTTTCTCCCCAGCTGCCGCGCACCATGGCGATGCCGTGCGCGCCGCAGCTCAAGGCTCGCTCCAGATCGCTCGGGACGATCCCGCCCAAGGCGTAGACCGGCACCGCCGCATCCTTCGCGATCTCCCGAAATCCTTCCCACCCGAGCGGGACCGCGTCCGGGTGTGACGGTGTCGCGTGGACCGTTCCCAGCACCACGAGATCCACGCCGAGGGCTTCGGCCCGGCGCAGCTCCTCGCTCGAGTGGCACGAAGCGCCGCACCAGGGTAGATCCGGCCGGGTTAGGGCACCGCGCAATTGCTCGGCGGTGAGATGCACGCCGTCGGCGCCGATTTCGCGCGCGAGCGCGGAATCCGAGTTGACGAGGACTTTCGCGCCGTGAGCGTGCGCTAGCGCGACGACGCGCTGCGCGAACTCCGCCGCCGTCTGAGGCGCGAGGATCTTTTCCCGCACCTGGACGAGCTTCAGGCCGCCCCGCAGCCTCGCCTCGAGCCGCGAAAGAAACGGCTCCAGGCCGATTTCGCCCGCGCGCGTGATGGCGTACTCAGAGGGCAGCATCAGGCTGCGTATCACCGGGCCGTTGGCCGGAAGGAGCGGATCGAGCTCGATCGCATCGGGGCGCTGCCAGGCGATGGCTTGGTGTTCGACTGCACGCGGCTCGCCGCGCCAGGCGTAGACCCTATAGAAATGCAGACGCACTTTGGCGTGCGGATACACGAAGACCCGGGTGATCCAGGGATAAGCGCGCTCGATCTCGATTCCGAGCTCCTCGCGGATCTCGCGCCTGAGCGCGTCGCGGACGGGCTCGTTCGGCTCGATTTTGCCTCCGGGGAACTCCCAGTAGCCCGCGTAGACCTTGGTTTCGGGACGTTGCGCGAGAAGCGCGGCGCCGTCGGAACGGATCAGCACCGCCACGGCGACGTCCACCGGGGCCGAGACCGTGTACACCTGCTAGCGTCTTGCCGTCGCGTCGCCGGCGTTACGCCCGGCGTAGTCGCGCGCGAACTGCCACGCTACGCGGCCGCTACGCGATCCGCGCAGCAAGGCCCACTGAAGCGCTTCCTGCCTAGCCTTGGGGATCTCTGCTTCGCTGCAGCCGAGCTCGCGCAGCCAATGTCCCGCGATGTCCAGATAGGCGTCCTGGTCGAACGGGTAGAAGGAGACCCACAACCCGAAGCGCTCGGAAAGCGAGATTTTCTCCTCCACCGTTTCGCCGGGATGAATTTCCTCGCCGAGATGCTTGGTCTCGAGATTCTCCTGCATGTACTCGGGCATGAGATGCCGCCGGTTAGAAGTCGCGTAGATGAGGAGATTCTCGGAAGTCGCGGCGACCGAGCCGTCGAGCACGACCTTGAGTGCCTTGTAGCCCGCGGCCTCCGAGAGCTCGAACGACAAGTCGTCGCAAAACAGAATAAACCGCTCGGGCCGCCCCGCCACCTGATCGACGATATCGGGGAGATCGATGAGATCGTGCTTTTCCACTTCGATCAGGCGCAGGCTCTGGCGGTGGAATTTGTCGAGCACGGCTTTGACGAGGGAGGACTTCCCCGTGCCGCGCGCACCGGTCAGGAGCGCGTTGTTGGCCGTCCGGCCTTCGACGAACTGGCGTGTGTTCTGCTCGATCAGCGCCTTCTGACTGTCGACGCCGTGGAGGTCGGACAGGCGGATTCGGTGCAGACTCGCAACCGGCTGAATGAAGCCGCGGCGCGAGGTCTTGCGCCAGCGGAAGGCGATGCTCGCCTGCCAGTCCACGGGGCGCGATGCGGGCGGGAGCAGCGTTTCCACGCGCTCGAGCAACGCTTCGCCGCGCTTGATCAGTCGTTCGAGCTCTGACACGGCTCTAGGTCCTGTATTGGGCGTTGATGGTAACGTAATCGTGCGACAGGTCGCAGGTCCACACCGTGGTCGCTACAAGCCCGCGGTTGAGCACGACGCGAACCGTGATCTCGCTTTTTGCCATCACGCGCTTCCCGTCCTCCTCGCGGTAAGCCGGAGCGCGGCCGCCGTCCCTCGACACCAGCACCTCGTCCAGATACAGCTCGACGCGGCCGACCTCAAGATCGCGCACGCCGGCGTTGCCGATCGCGGCGAGGAGCCGCCCCAGATTCGGGTCGGAGGCTGAGAACGCGGTCTTCACCAGCGGCGAGTGCGCGATCGCATAGGCGACGTCCGCGCATTCCGCTTCGTCCCTGCCTTTTTCCACGCGCACGGTTATGAACTTGGTCGCGCCTTCGCCGTCGCGCACGATCGCCTGCGCGAGCCCTTGCGACACCTCGAGCACCGCTTCGCGTAACGCCGCGAATCCGGGATGGCCCGCGTTGTCGATCACCGTCCCCCCGCGGGCACCGGTTGCGATCAGGACGAAGGAATCGTTGGTGGACGTATCTCCGTCCACGCTGATGCGGTTGAACGAGCGCGCTGCGGCATCGGCGAGGAGCGCGCCCAGCGCACCTCGAGCTACCGGAGCGTCCGTCGCGACAAACGCGAGCAACGTCGCCATGTCGGGGCGGATCATGCCCGCGCCCTTCGCGATCCCGGTGACAGTCGCAACACCCCCCGCGAGCTGCGCGCGCCGCGATCGGGCTTTCGGCACCGTATCAGTCGTCATGATCGCTTCGGCCGCTCGCGCCCAGTTGTCTTCGCGCAGGTCGGCGATACACCCCGGCAAACCCGCGACGATGCGCTCCACGGGCAGGGGCTCCATGATTACGCCTGTCGAAAACGGAAGAACCTGACGGGAATCGCACCCGGCGAGCCGAGCGGCCGCGTCGCAGCTCGCCTTTGCGCTGGCAATTCCGGCCTCCCCCGTACCGGCGTTGGCGTTGCCGGTGTTGACGAGCAGTGCCCGGGGAAGTCCGCCCGAAGCGAGGTGCTCCTTCGCCACCTGAACCGGTGCAGCGCAAAAACGATTCTGCGTGAACACGCCTGAGACACACGTGCCCTCCGCAAGCGTCATGAGAAGCAGGTCCTTGCGCCCGGCCTTGCGGATTCCGGCCTCGGCGACGCCGAGCTTGACGCCCTTCACGGGCAACAAGTCCTCCGGCCGCGGAGGGCTCAAATTGACAGCCATATTCTTCCGGCCACTCTTTGAAGCGGGCCGCCCGCCGGGCTGCCCCGACTCAAGCCAGTTTGCCGTGACAGTGCTTGTATTTTTTTCCCGATCCACACGGGCAGGGATCGTTGCGGCCGATCTTGCTTATCTGCCTGACGAAAGGCGCCGGCTTCGGTGCCGGAGCGGCATCGGCCCCCGCCCCGGCGAGCGCTTCTTCGTACCCCGCATGCTGATATTGGACGTTCTCGATCGCGGGCAACTGAACCTTTTCCACCTGCTCGACCTGCTCCGGATTTCGAAGTTCGGCCGTCATGAGCGTGCGCGTCACTTCCAGCTTGACCGATTCCACGAGGTTCCCGAACAGCTCGAATGCTTCGCGCTTGTATTCCTGCTTCGGGTTTTTCTGCGCGTAACCGCGCAAATGGATTCCCTGGCGCAGGTGGTCGAGGGCGGCGAGATGCTCCAGCCAGTGGTTGTCGAGCGTCGATAGCAGTATGAGCCGTTCGACTTGATGGACGACGTCCGGAGAATTGCCCGCCATCTTGCGGGCATAGGCCGCGTGGGCCTCGTCGACCGCGCGCTTGAGCAGCGCGCCGTCGTCCAAGCTCGGGTCGCTCTCGAGCCAGTTCGACAGGGGTAGTTCGAGCCGGAGCTCGGCGGCGTACGCTTTTTCAAGGCCCGGAATGTCCCATTGCTCCTCCATGCTCTCTTCGGGAACATGGGCGCGGAAGAAATCGGTCACCACGCCCTCGCGCAGCGCCGCGATCTGGTCCGAGACGTCCTGCGATTCGAGGATGGAATTCCTCAACTGATAGATTTCGCGACGCTGGTCGTTCGCGACATTGTCATATTCCAACAGCTGCTTGCGGATGTCGAAGTTGTGCGCCTCGACCTTGCGCTGCGCGCTCTCGATCGATCGGGTGACGAGACCATGCTCGATCGGTTCGCCCTCGGGCATCCCTAGGCGCTGCATGATAGCGTTGACCCGCTCTCCCGCGAAGATCCGCAACAGGGGATCCTCGAGCGACAGGTAAAAGCGCGAGGAGCCCGGATCGCCCTGGCGGCCGGAGCGGCCGCGCAACTGGTTGTCGATGCGCCGGGCCTCGTGCCTCTCGGTCCCGATGATATGCAGGCCGCCCGCGGCGATGACCCTGTTGTGCAGGTCCTGCCACTCATGACGCAGCTCGGTGATGCGGCGCTCCTTCTGCACCGCGTCGAGATCGTCCTTGTCCCGCACGAGATCGATCTGCTTCTCGACGTTGCCACCCAGCACGATGTCCGTGCCCCGGCCCGCCATGTTGGTCGCGATGGTGATCACCTTGGGACGCCCGGCCTGGGCGACGATCTCCGCCTCGCGCGCGTGCTGCTTTGCGTTCAGGACTTGGTGCGCCAACTTGTCCTTCTCCAGCATTCCGGAGATAAGTTCGGAGTTCTCGATCGAGGTCGTGCCGACCAAGACCGGCTGTCCACGCTCGTGACAATCCTTGATATCGCCGATGATCGCCTTGTACTTTTCCGCGGCGGTGCGAAAGACCTGGTCATTGCGGTCGGCGCGGACCATCGGCATATGCGTCGGGACGACGACGACCTCCAGGCCGTAGATCTCCTGGAATTCGTAGGCTTCGGTATCGGCCGTTCCCGTCATCCCCGCGAGCTTGCGGTACATGCGGAAGTAGTTCTGGAACGTGATCGACGCGAGCGTTTGGTTCTCGCTCTGGATCGACACGTTCTCCTTGGCCTCGATCGCCTGGTGCAAGCCGTCTGACCAGCGTCGACCGGGCATCAGGCGACCGGTAAACTCGTCGACGATGATCACCTCTCCGTCCTGGATCACGTAGTGCCGGTCGCGAAAGAAAAGGTTGTGCGCCCTAAGCGCCGCGTTCAAGTGGTGCATCAGGTTGACGTACGCTGGCTCGTAGAGACTACGTCCTTCGGGCAGCAAAGCCGCGCGGCCGAGGAGCTTCTCGGCGTGCTCGTGCCCGTCCTCCGAGAGGAGTACCGTGTGGTTTTTCTCATCGACGTAGAAGTCGCCTGGCGCGCCTTCCTTTTCCTGGCGCTTGAGCATCGGCACCACCTTGTCCATGCGCTGGTAGATCTCGGTGCGGTCCTCGGCCCGCCCGGAAATGATGAGAGGCGTGCGTGCCTCGTCGATCAGGATCGAGTCGACTTCGTCAACGATCGCGTAGTTCAGTTTGCGCTGGAAGCGGTCGCCCATCTGCATCGCCATGTTGTCGCGCAGGTAGTCGAATCCGAATTCATTGTTGGTGCCGTAGGTGATGTCGGCAGCATAGGCAGATTGTTTTTCGGCGTGCGGCATCTGGGTCAGAATCACTCCCACAGACAGCCCGAGGAATTTGTAGACCTTCCCCATCCACTCAGCGTCCCGGCTCGCGAGGTAGTCGTTGACCGTGACGATGTGCACGCCGCGGCCGGAGAGCGCGTTGAGGTACGCAGGCAAGGTCGCGACCAGCGTCTTGCCTTCGCCGGTGCGCATCTCCGAGATCTTGCCGTCGTGCAGGACCATGCCGCCGATCAGCTGCACGTCGAAATGGCGCATGTTGAGCACGCGCTTCGCCGCCTCGCGAACCACAGCGAAAGACTCCGGGAGGAGCTCGAGGAGCGCCGCTTTTTCCGCCGCGTCGCGTTCCTCCTCGGGAACGCCCCGGACCCGCTTTGCGAAACTCTCTCTCAACTCGAGCGTTTTGGCTCCCAGGCCGTGATCCGGGAGGGCCGCTATCGACGGCTCCAGAGCGTTGATCGACCGCACCGACCTGCCGTAGTGCTTGAGTAGACGATCATTGCGGCTGCCGAACACCGCTTTCAGTACGCGGGAAATCATCGGGGAATGACTGCCGTGAAGCGCAAAGGTTCGAAGTTTATCACGCCGGAGCGGCTGCTCCCCGCGATTCGAGGGAAGTGGA
Organism: Betaproteobacteria bacterium; assembly: GCA_005882235.1. Taxonomy (GTDB): domain Bacteria; phylum Pseudomonadota; class Gammaproteobacteria; order Burkholderiales; family SG8-39; genus VBDM01. The sequence goes on along the minus strand of VBCT01000045.1, from coordinate 9,318 downwards.
AGCGCGCGGGAAACCGCGCGATGGGGACTTCTGGCGCTTGGGTGCGACGGAAATGTCGGCTAGCGTGCCGTAGCCTGAAGGAATCGGATCGGGTTCTGCGCCACGCTGCGATAGCGGACTTCAAAGTGAAGGTGCGGGCCGGTGGCGCGGCCGGTGGATCCCGATTCGGCGATCTTGCTTCCGCGCTGAACCACCTCGCCTTCCCTGACCAGAACTCTTGAGCAATGAGCGTAGCGGGTCGTGAAATCGTTGCCGTGGTCGATCTCGACCAGAAAACCGTACTGGGGATGCGGCCCAGAGTAGATCACCACGCCGCCCGCCGCAGCGAAAACAGGAGTCCCGATATCCACGGGGAAATCCACGCCTTCGTGCATTGCGAGCATGCCGTTGAAGGGGTCGATGCGCCAGCCGTAGCTGGAGGCGCTCCAGCCCGCGTCGACCGGAGGAATCGTCGGCATGAGCTTCTTCTTCACCTTGGCGTCGAACAGCTGCGACTCGAGGATCCCGAGGGAGTCGCTCCGGTTTTCCATCTGCCTGGAAAGCTGGTCGAGGTGCCGGTTGAATTCCGCCATCGAGAAATCCTGCGGCGGGATGCTCGACACCGCGCCACCGCGGCCGGGCGCCTCATTGAACCGGAATTCCCCGGGCTTCAAGCCCGCAAGGGCGGACAGGCGTTCGCCGAGCGCGTCCAGGCGCATGAGCTGGGCCTGCATCTGGCCGAGCTTCACCGCCATGGCGTTCAGATTTTCTCGCAGAAATTCTTCCGTTTTGCGCCGTTGCGCTTCCTGCGCAGACGAAACCAACGAGTCGAGCAGCGGGAGCTTGACCTCGTTGGCATGGCGCACTGTGATCCAGAAGAGCCCGAGCGTGAGGCTGAATACGAGCAGTGCCATGAATACGGCGCCGGCAACCAGGTGCCGGTTGGTCAAGGTCAGGGACCTCGGCTTGGCCAACTTGCTCGAGACGAGAATAATATGCATGCTGCCCCCTCCTGGGGCCGCACTCTACGTACGTACCATACGTCTATGAAGAACCCTTACGCCTTCTTGAACCAGCCCGACGGCATCGCTCCGCTCATGCCGCAGGCCCGGCGCTTGATCGAGTTGCGCGAGATTCTCGCGGCGATGCTGCCGGAATCCCTGGCGCGATGCTGCTCGATCGCCAACTATAAACAGGGAAAGGTCGTTGTTTTTGCCGCCAACGGGGCGACCGCCGCAAAACTGAAACTTATGCTGCCGACATTATCTGAGCAGCTCTCGAAACGAGGGATCGAGGTTACCGGATTGGAGGTGTGCGTGCAACCCCCAGCGTCCGACCCTCAAGTTGCTGAAAAATCGGCGAAAATCAGCCAAGAAACCGCCTGGGGATTGACTCGGCTCTGCGAGCAACTCCCTGATTCTGGACTGAAAATTGCCCTCGGGAAGTTCGCGTCCCGGCACCGCAAGTAAGTCCCTGCTTAGACGAGCACAATTGCACGCTCGAGAATCAAAACGCCGAAGACGAGCAGGGCGAAGATCGCGGCGTACTTGAAGACCTGAAGCGCGAAGCTCAGATATTTCTTGTCGCGGGTCACCAGAAACAGGACTATTCCGGCCGCGGTGACGAGCACCGCGAGAATTGCAGCGATGCGCAGAGCGAGCATCGGGCCCGCGACACTCCGCTCAACCAGCAGGCAGGGCGAACAACCGGGAGAGGGCAGCCGGCGCGTCCTCCTCGCGCTCGAAAGTCACCCACTCCCAAGCATCGTTGGAGGCAAGCGTTGCCCGCAGCAAACGGTTGTTCAGGGCATGGCCGGATTTATGGGCGGAAAAATAGCCGATCAGCGGGTGCCCGATCAAGTATAGATCGCCGATTGCGTCGAGCAACTTGTGCTTTACGAACTCGTCGCTGTAGCGCAGGCCCTCAACGTTTAACACGCGGTACTCGTCCACCACGACCGCGTTTTCGAGGCTCCCGCCCAGAGCGAGGCCGGAGTCGCGCAATGCCTCCACGTCCTGGATGAAACCGAATGTGCGCGCTCGGGCGACTTCCTTGACGTAGGAGGTATCGGCAAAGTCGACGTGAGCCACCTGCGCCGAGCGCTCGAAAGCGGGGTGGTCGAACTCGATCGAAAACGAAAGTTTGAAACCCTCGAACGGCTCGAAGCGGGCCCACTTGTCGCCGTCTGTGACTTCGACCGTGCTCTTGATTCTGAAAAAACGCTTGGGCGCGGGCTGCTGCTCGATGCCGGCGGACTGAATGAGAAACACGAAAGGCGCGGCGCTCCCGTCCATGATCGGAACTTCCGACCCGGTAAGATCGACGTAGGCGTTGTCGATCCCGAGTCCCGCGAATGCCGACATGAGGTGCTCGATGGTGGCCACTTTCGCCCCGTTAGCCTCCAGCGCGCTGCAAAGCCGAGTGTCGGTGACCTTGAAGGCGTCGGCCACGATATCGATCGGAACGGGCAAATCGATCCGCCGAAACACGATGCCCACGTCCGGCGAAGCCGGTCGCAGTGTCACGGCCACTTTCTCGCCGGTATGCAATCCGACGCCGGTGGCGCGAATTATGGATTTGAGAGTGCGCTGCTTGAACATTTGCGTCGCTGCAGCAATTGTCGCAGCCAGTTGAAAGCACGAGATTTTAGCATAGCGCGCGGGCTCACCGGCCCGGAATTCCGGTAAGCCAGCGTCGCCTGCGCGCTCAATGCGGCCGCTTGCGCAGATATGCGGGGACGAACGCGACGGTGCGGATCAGTACCGGCGCCGTCCGAATCGGCAGTCGCACGCTCGTTTTGGCGATCAAGGGCTTGCGCAGGTAGCGCGGCATGCCCGGTCTCTTGGCTGTGCTCATGTGATTTCTCCCTAGTCGGCTTGCTTGCGCAGGAATGCAGGGATGTCGTACTTGTCGACCCCGCTGTTCTGCAGCGCTTCTATCGTCGAGGCGCGGTTCTTGCGGATCACCGCGGGCATCTCGTCGAGCATGCGGTAGTCCACACCCGCAACAGGCCGGTTGTCGGTACCGGTCTTTTGCACCAGCTTCGGCCTGGACTGACGTGCGACCTGCGGCTGGCCTAGACCCGTCGCAATCACGGTGACGCGCAGCTCCTCGCCCATGGGATCGTCGTAGACGGCGCCGAAGATGATGGTCGCGTCGTCTGCAGCGAAGCCGCGGATGGTATTCATCACCTCCTTGGTCTCGCGCAGCTTCAGGCTCGATTTGTTGGCCGTGATGTTAACCACCACGCCCCGCGCGCCGGACAGATTGACGCCTTCGAGCAAGGGGCAGGCCACCGCCTGCTCGGCGGCGATGCGCGCGCGATCGACACCAGAAGCGGCCGCCGAACCCATCACCGCCATTCCCTGTTCGGCCATCACGGTGCGAACGTCCTGGAAATCGACGTTGATGAGTCCCGGCACGTTGATGATCTCGGAGATTCCGGCGACCGCGTTCTTGAGCACACTGTCGGCCGCGGAAAACGCCTCCTCCATCGAAACGTCGTCGCCGAGCACCTCCTCGAGTTTCTCGTTGAGAATCACGATGACGGAATCGACGTGTTGGGACAGCTCCTCGATGCCCGTCTCTGCCGCCTGCATCCGGCGCACGCCCTCGAACGAGAAGGGTTTGGTGACGACCGCGACGGTGAGGATGCCCATTTCCTTGGCGACCTCCGCAACCACGGGTGCGGCGCCCGTGCCGGTGCCGCCGCCCATTCCAGCGGTGATGAAGGCCATGTGTGAGCCGCGCAGGGCATCGGCTATTTGTTCGCGAGCCTCGAGCGCCGCGGCGCGCCCGGCTTCGGGCTTGGCCCCTGCGCCGAGCCCCGTCGATCCGAGTTGGATTTGGCTCTTCGCCTGAGTCCGCGACAGCGCTTGCCCGTCGGTATTGGCGGTGATGAACTCGACGCCGGCCACGCCGTTTCGGATCATGTGATCGACGGCATTGCCGCCCGCGCCGCCGACACCGATCACCTTGATTACGGTGCCGCTCGCTGTATTTTCGACGACTTCAAACATGCTGACCTCCTTCCGGGGTGAAGAAAAAAAAGCTTGCCTGCCGTACATCTCTAGAAATTTCGTTGAAACCATTGGCGCATCCCCTTTGCGACCTGCTTCAGAGATCCCCCCTGTCGCGCGATGAGTCCGCGCTGTGTCTGCACCACGCCCTCGAGCAACAGGCCGACACCGGTGGCGTAGCGCGGGCTACGGACCACATCCGAGAGGGAGCCCGTGTAGCGGGGAATTCCCAGCCGCACCGGCATGTGAAAAATCTCCTCTCCCAGCTCCACCATCCCCTGCATCACTGCGGAGCCTCCCGTGAGCACGACCCCAGAGGAAAGCAGCTCCTCGTAACCGGAGTCGCGCAGCACCTGCTGAATGAGGGAGTAAAGTTCTTCGACGCGGGGCTCGACGACCTCTGCGAGCGTCTGGCGCGAAAGCATTCGCGGCGGGCGGTCGCCCACGCCCGCGACCTCGATCATCTGGCCGGCCTCGGCAAGCTGCCTGAGCGCACAGCCGTGGCGGACCTTGAGTTCCTCGGCTTCCGCGGTGGGCGTGCGCAGGGCCATCGCGATGTCGTTGGTGATCTGGTCTCCGGCGATCGGGACCACGGCCGTGTGGCGGATCGCGCCCTCGCGGAACACGGCGATGTCGCTCGTGCCGCCGCCGATGTCGACGAGGCACACGCCGAGTTCCTTTTCGTCCTCGGTCAGCACGGCAAGCGAAGACGCGAGCGGCTGCAGGATCAGATCGTTCACTTCAAGCCCACAGCGGCGCACGCACTTAACGATGTTCTGCGCCGCCGAGACGGCTCCGGTGACGATGTGCACTTTGACCTCGAGCCGCACGCCGCTCATGCCGAGCGGCTCGCGCACCCCGTCCTGCCCGTCGATGATGAATTCCTGGGTGAGGATGTGCAGCACCTGCTGGTCGGTCGGGATGGGCATTGCGCGTGCGGTCTCGATCGCGCGCTCGACGTCGATCGGCGTCACCTCCTTGTCCTTGATCGCCACCATCCCCGTGGAGTTGAAGCTCTTGATGTGGCTCCCGGCGATGCCGGTGAAAACGCGCTCGATCTTGCAGTCGGCCATCAATTCCGCTTCTTCGAGCGTGCGTTGGATGGCGTTCACAGTCGCCTCGATGTTCACGACCACGCCTTTTTTCAGGCCCTTGGATTCGTGACCGCCCGTCCCGATGATGTCCATGCGTCCGTCAGGGAAAAGTTCCGCCACCATCGCCGCCACCTTGGAGGTGCCGATGTCCAGAGCAACGATGAGGTTCTTGTTTTCCCTCGCCATGTCAGACTCCCTTGCGCGCGCGCGGCTCGGGCCGAGCGCCCTCGGGAACGCGTAGAGCAAAGCCGTTGGGGTAGCGCAGGTCGACATAGTCGAGACGCTGCCGGGACTCCCCAAGGGTCTGCGGGTATACCGAGACGAGCCTGGCAAGACGGCCTTCGATGCGGTCCCTGTCCGAGTCGCGCCCGAGCTGCACGGTGAGCCCGTTGGAGAGCTTGACTTGCCATGACAGTCTGGAGCTCAGCAGGACCTGTTGGGGTTCGAGAGCGAGCGGAGCTAACAAACCCCGAAAGGCAAGGTAGCGTTGCGTGACTTCGCCTTCGCTGCCGGCGGGCCCGGAGAAGACGGGCAGCTTGGGGTCACTCTGCCCGCGGAAAAGCTCTCCATGAGTATTTACGAGCTGCGGACCTCGTCTTTGCCCCCAGCGCGCGAGCGCTACGTGTTCTTCGATGCGCACTTCCAGGCGATCTGGCCAGCCGCGCCGCAGTTCGGCTCGGCGCACCCAGGGAATCCCCTCGAACAGCGCGCGCACCGTCTCCAAGTCGACGGTAAAAAAAGTGCCCTTGACACGATCCTGGAGCGCGCGGACGATCTCGTCGCGCGCGACATGCTGGAGCTCGCCCCCTACGACGATGGTCTTGAGCGAGAACACCGGGGACTCGAACAGGACGCGCGCGCCTCCGTAGACGATGAGCGCAAGCGCGAGCGCGTAGAGCGCGTTTGCGGCGACGTTAGCGACGCGCGGGTTATCCCACACGATCGTCTCCCGGCTCCGCAAGCTGGGCCAGCTCGAGAATCCGCAGGCACAGATCTTCGAAGGACAATCCGGCGTGACGCGCCGCCATCGGCACGAGCGAGTGGTCGGTCATCCCCGGAGAGGTGTTGACCTCGAGGAAATATGGCTTCCCCGTGCGGTCGAGCATGAGGTCCACGCGGCCCCATCCGCTGCAGCCCAAGATTCTGAAAGCCCGCAGCGCCTCGTCCTGGATGATGCGCTCCGCGTCCGGGGGCAATCCGCAGGGAATGAGGTAGCGGGTGTCCTCGGCGCTGTACTTAGCCGCGTAGTCGTAGAACTCGCGCGGTGTTTCGAGCTTGATCAGCGGGAGGGCCGTGTCTCCCAGCACCCCGACGGTCAGCTCGATGCCATCCACGAAAGCTTCAGCGATCACGACGCGGTCGTAGTTGGCGGCAAGCGCGTAGGCTTCCGGGATATCGCGCGCGCTCTTCACCTTGGTCATGCCGATCGACGAACCTTCGTTGGCGGGCTTGATCATCAGAGGCAGTCCGAGCCGCGTCGTTACGCCGTGGAGATCGGTTTCGCGCGTGAGAGGCTCGTAGTGCGGCGTCGGAATCCCGCTCCCCTGCCAGACGAGCTTGGTGCGCCACTTGTCCATCGCGAGCGCGCTCCCGAGCACGCCCGAGCCGGTATAGGGGACGCCGAGGAGCTCGAGCGCGCCCTGCACCGTGCCGTCCTCGCCGTAGCGGCCGTGCAGCGCGACGAAGACGCGGTCGAACCGATCTTTGACGAGCGCTTCGAGTCCCCGCTCCTTCGTGTCGAAGGCGTGGGCGTCCACGCCTTTTTTCTTCAAGGCGCCTAGCACCATCGCGCCGCTCTTGAGCGACACCGGGCGCTCGGCCGAGCGCCCGCCCACGAGCACGGCGACTTTTCCGAAGTCGCTCACACGGCCTGCCCGATGATTCGCACTTCGGGGACCAGCTCGATGCCGAAGCGTTCCTTCACGGTGTCGCGTGCGTGCTCGATGAGCGCCTCGATGTCCGACGCACGCGCCTTTCCCTTCGGGTTGACTATGAAATTCGCGTGTTTTTCCGAGATTCGAGCGCCGCCGATCTCATGGCCCTTGAGCCCGCATGCCTCGATCAGGCGCGCGGCGTACTTGCCGGGCGGGTTGCGGAATACCGAGCCGGCATTCGGAAGTTCGAGTGGCTGCTCGGCGATGCGCTTCGCGAGCAGTTCCTTGATACGGGCCCGGGCACGCTTCTCATCACCTACGCGGAAACGGAACCAAGCTGCGAGAAACCATTCATCCTCGCCTAGTTTCGACCCGCGCAGCGTGACGCGCCGATAGCCGATCTCGAAATCAGTGGGCTTGCGCTCGCTCAATTTCCCGCCGCGCGACATCGTCAGCACCTTCGCGACGACGTCCCAGGTTTCCGACCCGTAGCAGCCGGCGTTCATCGCGAGCGCCCCGCCCACCGTTCCGGGCACTCCGGCGAGGAACTCCGCGCCCTCGTAGCCGCGTGTCGCCGCGAGGCGCGCTACCTTGGGACAGGCGACGCTCGCTTCGGCGTAAATCAGGTCGCCCTCGACGCGCATCGCGCCGTGCGAGCTGTGCATCAAGACGACCGTCCCGTGAAATCCGCCATCACGCACGAGCAGATTGCTTCCAAGTCCCACGAAGCAGACAGGCTCGCCCCTGGGAAGGCTCGTAAGGAATACGGCGAGGTCGAAGCGGTCGGCGGGAACGTAGGCCCGCCCGGCGACACCGCCCGCGCGCCAGCTCACGTGCTTCGCCATCGGTTCGTTCAGCCGCAAGGAACCGCGCAGCGCGACGCCGGATCGGTCGATCGGCTCAGTCATCTTCATCTTCCGGTCCTGGCGAGCGCTGCAGGCACGCCGCCGATCGAACCCGCACCCATGGTCAGCACGACGTCGCCGGGGCGCACGATCTTGCGGATGGCATCGGGCATGTCGGCGATTCTCTCGACGAATACGGGCTCGGTCTTGCCCGCAACGCGGATCGCCCGGGCGAGCGAGCGCCCGTCGGCGGCAACGATCGGAGTCTCGCCTGCCGGATAGACCTCCGCGAGCAGCAGCGCGTCCACGCCAGAAAGTGCCTTCACGAAGTCCTCGAACAGATCGCGAGTGCGCGTATAGCGGTGGGGCTGAAAGGCGAGCACGATGCGCCGACCCGGAAACGCGCCACGCGCGGCATCGAGCGTCGCCCGCATCTCGACCGGGTGATGTCCGTAGTCGTCCACCAAAGTGAAACTGCCGGCCGATTTGCCGTTCGGCGGAAGCGGAATCTCGCCGTAGCGCTGGAAGCGCCTGCCTACGCCGCGGAACTCTGCGAGCGCCTTCCGGATCGCCGTATCGGGGACGCCGAGCTCGGTGGCTACCGCGATCGCGGCGAGCGCGTTCTGCACGTTGTGCCGTCCCGGAAGATTGAGCGTAATTTCCAGGGTCGCGGCGCCTTCCCGTAACGCCCTGAAGCGCATGCGGTCTCCGGGAACGATCTCGGTCCCCCGAACCATTGCGTCCTCGCGCATTCCGTAGGTTACGATCGGCTTCGAGACGGAGGGCAGGATTTCGCGCACGTTGGCGTCGTCGGTACAGACGATGGCGCTGCCGTAGAAAGGGAGGTTCTGCAGGAATCCGACAAACGCCTGCTTCAGCCGCGAAAAATCGTGTTGATAGGTCTCCATGTGATCGGCGTCGATATTGGTCACTACCGCGGCTACGGGTTGCAGGTGAAGAAAGGAAGCATCGGACTCGTCGGCCTCGACGACGATGAACTCGCCGGTCCCGAGCCGTGCATTGGAAGCAGCGCTCACCAGCCGCCCGCCGATGACGAATGTGGGATCGAGCCCGCCTTCGGCGAGCACGCTCGCGACGAGGCTCGTCGTCGTGGTCTTACCGTGGGTTCCGGCAACGGCGATGCCCTGCTTCAGGCGCATCAGCTCGGCGAGCATCAGGGCCCGCGGCACGACCGGAATGCGCTTCGCCTTCGCGGCGAGGATCTCGACGTTGTCCGGGGTTACCGCCGAGGACACGACCACGGCGTCCGCCGATGCGATGTTGTCGGCCTTGTGGCCCTGCACCACCTTCGCCCCGAGACCTGCCAGCCGCTCGGTCACCGCATTCGCGGCGAGGTCCGAGCCGCTCACTTTGTAGCCCAGATTGAGCAGCACCTCCGCGATGCCGCTCATTCCGCTGCCGCCGATGCCGACAAAATGAATTCGCTTGACCTTGTGCTTCATAGGACAAGCTCCGTGCAAGCCATCGCAACCGCCGATGCTGCCCC
>VBCT01000116.1 GCA_005882235.1 Betaproteobacteria bacterium | reverse complement strand
GGATTTTGCGTCGGACGCCTTCGCCGCTTTCTTCTCGCCCTTGTCGTCGTCCTTGGGCCGGCCTTCGGGAAACGCGGTCTTGAACTTTCCCGTCAGGCGCACGGCCAGCGGATACTCGATGCCCGAAGGCTTGAACCCGCGCACGGCCGCCTCGCCCTGCGCGGTTGCCGCGAACGAATCGACGAGCTGGGAATACGCGGAACTCTTCATGAGAACCGTTTCGCTCAGCCCCTCGACGGGCTTGCCCGTAAATGCCCCCGCAAAGGGCATAAGCAACGACCCGAGCCGCGCCGTCGCGATGTCGTGCGGATCGAAAGCATTGTCGTTGAGCGAGAGCAGCGTCGGCAGCGTGCGCGCTCCCGCGCCCGTGAGGTAGCGCATGTCGAGCACGACCTTCCCCGAGTCGAAGGCGAGGCCCCAGCCCTTGAGCAGTGTGTCGAGCGAGGACGGCGTGCCCCCGCCGCCCATGCCTCCCATCTGACCCAGCTGGTCGAAATAGGCGCTCGGGTCGAGGAAAGCGATGAGCTTCCCGCCGCGCAAGACGAACTGGTCGAGCGCGTACTGGGCCCGCTCGCCGATGCCGCGCGGGTGGATTACCAGCAGCACCTTGACGTCGTCGTCGATTTTTTCGGGGTCCAGCCCGACGCGCTTCACCGTGTAGTCGCGCCGGAGCTCGCCGATGAACACCTGCGGCTCCAGCGGCTGGCCGCCGGTCATGGGACTGGGCGGCATGCCGAACACCGGCAGCGCGCTCATCACCCCGATCAACGGCTTCGCGGTAGCGGCGGCGCGCGCGATCGCGCGCACCAGATCGTACTCGAGCAGCGCCTCGCGATCTGGCGCAAGCGCCGGCAAGGCGAGCTTCTGGTCCGCGTAGCTGATCGATGCGCCGAGGTAGAACTTGTCGCCCGAGGGCGTGACCTGCGCTTCGACGCCTTCCAGGGTCGCCGAGTCCTCGGCATCGGAATCCGGCTGGGGATCGAGCTTCTCGACGGCGACTTTGCCGCGGCCGGCCTGCCTGAACTCCGCGAGCAGGTCCTCGACCCTTCGCCCGTACGCTTTGATCGGCAGAGGGATATCGCTCTGGCTGAAGTACAGGCGGATCTTGACCGGAGATTCGAGCTTGCCGAGAACCGCGCGCGTGCCCTCGGAGAGCGTGTACAGCCTGCCTTGCGTCAGGTCGATTCGCCCCCTCGCCGCGCCCAGCACCAGATTGAGGAGGACGAGGATGATCAACGCAGCGACGAGGCCCCCGGCCGAATACAGCAGACTTTCCGTCTTCTTGTGCATGACCGCTCTCAACCGGTCCGGTGGTTGCGGATGACGACGCCGGTCGCGAACAGCGCGTAGGCCATCACCGAGAGGAAATACAGCAGGTCGCGCGAATCGAGCATCCCCTTCTGGAAGCCGTCGTAATGCGTGAGGACCGAAAACTTCGAAACCGCTTCCACCAGCCAGGGGCTCGCCCAGCGCGCGAGCAGATCGGTCAGCGGCGAAAATCCCACCAGGATCAGTGCGAGGCACAGGACCACCGCGAGGATGAAGGCGATGACCTGGTTGCGCGTGAGGGCCGAGGTCAGGCAGCTGATCGCGAGGTAGGCCCCGGCGAGGAGCGCCGCTCCGACGTAGCCGCTTGCGATCACCCCGTTGTCGGGATCGCCCAGCCAGTTGACCGTCGCAACGATCGGGAAGGAAAGCGCCAGAGCGACGACGAGGAACAGCCACGAGGCGAGAAACTTGCCGACGATCGCCTGCCAGGCGGCCACCGGCATCGTCAGCAAGAGCTCGATCGTTCCGAGCCGGCGCTCCTCGGACCACAGGCGCATCCCCGCAGCGGGCACCAGAAACAGGAACAGCCACGGCAGCCAGTTGAAGAACGCCGCGAGGGAGGCCTCGCCCCGCTCGAAGAAGCCGCCGAACGTGAAGGTAAAGAATCCGGAAAGCAACAGAAAGATCACCAGGAACACGTAGGCGACCGGAGACTCGAAATACGCCGAGAGCTCGCGCTTCGCGATGATCCTGATCGCCGCCCAGCTCCCTTTCATGCCGCTCCCTCCGCAAGCGTATCCGAGCGCGTGATCGACCGAAAGAAATCTTCCAGCTTTCCAGTCGCGGCTCGGGCCTTCAGCTCAGTAGGGGTGCCATTGGCGACGATGCGGCCGCGGTCGATGATGATCGCGCGGGTGCAGGCTGCCTCGACCTCCTCGAGGATGTGCGTCGAGAAAATGATCGCCTTGCTCTCGCCCATCTTGCGTATGAGCGTGCGCACCTCGTGCTTTTGGTTCGGATCGAGCCCATCGGTGGGCTCGTCGAGGATCAGCACCTCGGGATCGTGGATCAGGGCCTGCGCGAGGCAGGTGCGGTGGCGGAAGCCCTTCGAAAGCGTATCGATCGTCTGCCCGAGCACGTTCTCCAGATGGCACAGCTCGACAACGCGGCGTATCGCGCTGCGCAATGCCTCGCCCCGCAGGCCGCGCATCTCCGCGGCGAACCTGAGGAACGATAGCACGGACATTTCGGTATAGGAAGGCGCAGCTTCCGGAAGATAGCCGATACTGCGCTTCACCTCGATCGGATTCTCCTGCACGGCCAGCCCGCACACCGAGACCGCGCCCGCGCTCGGGGGAATGAAGCCGGTGATCATGCGCATCGTGGTCGACTTGCCCGCTCCGTTGGGCCCGAGGAAGCCCAGCACCTCGCCCTTGCCGACCTCGAAGGAAACGCCGTCGACCGCGCGTTTCGACCCGAAGGACTTGCTGAGATTTTCCACCTTGATCACGGCGCCCCTCCAAAACACCTACACAGACCGGCACGGGTTGGCTGAAGTTCCCTGCCGTGGCCGGCGGAACCGGATTCTAGCGCAACCTGGATTTGGGCATAAGCAAATGACCAATGACCATCAACCCGCGCTTTCAAGCAGCGGGACGAAAGCCTTATAATTTTGGACTTAAGGCCTCGCGGCCACGGCAAGGATCGCGCGATGACCCACGTCGTCATGGAAAGCTGCATCAAGTGCAAATACACCGACTGCGTCGATGTCTGCCCCGTCGATTGCTTCCACGAGGGCCCGAACATGCTGGTGATAGACCCGGACGAGTGCATCGACTGCGCGGTGTGCATCCCCGAGTGTCCGGTGAACGCGATCGCACCCGAGGAAGACGTGCCCGAGGAGCAGAAGAAATTCACCGCGCTGAACGCCGAGCTCGCCAAGATCTGGCCCGTGATCACCGACGCCAAGCCCGGACCCGAGGACGCCGACAAGTGGAAGGACGTGAAGGACAAGCTCCCGCTCCTGGAGCGCTAGGCGCGGGATGCTGAAGCTTGCCCACGGCCTGTCCTTCGCGGAACTCTACGAGCGCGACGGCCTTGCCCGGCTCGATGCCGCATTCCTGGACCATCTCGGCGCCGCGGAATCCGCGCTGAGACCGCAGCTCGAAGCCGCGCGCGCGGCTGCCAGTCTCGATTCGAAGGCCGAATCGGCGCTGATCCTCGAGATCGCGCCGCACCTGGACGATTTTCTCGCCGAGCTGTTCGGCATCCAGACCGAATTCCGCACCCTTGCCGCCCGCCACAACGAGCTCGCCCCGCTCTACGGCGTCAAGCGCCAGTTCGTGCAGCGACGCGCCGCCAACAAGGTGAGGCCCGAGGAGGCGGCCAAGCTCGACGGACCCGCGCTCGAGGCCGATCTGAAAAATCACCTGGACGGGCGCTTCGACGAACTGACCTTCGCGAAAAAAGTCACCCATTGGCTCGCCGATGAGGCCGGGCACGCCGCGCAACTCGATACCGCGATGAAATACGCCGCCTGGGCGCTGCACACGCCAGCGGGCCGTGCGCGCGTGCGCGCAGGGGTCCTCTTCAAGACGCCGTCAAAGATCGATCCGCACAACCTCTTCGTGCACGCGCAAAAGAGCGACCGCGAGGGCGTCGTCACCTACACGATCCGCCCCGAGCACATCCGCAGGCGCAAAGGCTTCGCCCTCACCGATCCGGGCACCGACCTCGTCGGCGCGCTCGACCAGGCGAACTACTGCATCTGGTGCCACACGCAGGGCAAGGATTCCTGCTCCAAGGGTCTGCGAGAGAAATCGCCCGAGGAAACACCGGACAAGGTGGTGTTCAAGAAGAGCGCGTTCGGCGTGACGCTCGCCGGTTGCCCGCTCGAAGAGAAGATCTCCGAGTTCCACACGCTCAAGGCTCAGGGCAACGCGCTCTCGGCGCTCGCCGTGATCGTCATCGACAATCCCATGGTAGCCGCGACCGGGCACCGTATCTGCAACGACTGCATGAAAGCCTGCATCTACCAGAAGCAGGAGCCGGTGAACATACCGCAGATCGAGACGCGCACCCTGAAAGACGTCCTCGAGCTACCCTGGGGCTTCGAGATCTACTCGCTGCTCACGCGCTGGAACCCGCTCAATTTCCCCCGGCCGCTGCCTTTGCCCGAAACCGGCTACAAGGTGCTCATCGCCGGCATGGGGCCCGCGGGCTTCACCCTCGCCCATTACCTCATGAACGAAGGACACGCGGTGGCCGGCATCGACGGCCTGAAGATCGAGCCGCTGCCGGCCCGATTCTCCGGAATCGATGCCGACGGGAGCCGCGTGCCCGTCGAGCCGATCCGGGACGTGCAAACGCTGTACGAGGGCCTCGACGACCGCGTCATGGCGGGATTCGGAGGCGTCGCCGAATACGGCATCACGGTGCGCTGGGACAAGAATTTCCTCAAGCTCGTGCGCCTCTTGCTCGAGCGGCGCGCGCAGTTCGCGATGTACGGAGGCGTGCGCTTCGGCGGCACGGTCGCCGTCGAGGACGCGCTCGAGCTCGACTTCGACCATGTGGCGCTTTGCATGGGCGCGGGCAAGCCCACGGTGCTCGACATTCCGAACGGGCTCGCGCGCGGCGTGCGCGCGGCCTCCGACTTCCTGATGGCGCTTCAGCTCACCGGCGCGGCCAAGGCAGACTCCATCGCCAACATGCAGCTGCGCCTGCCCGTGGTGGTGGTCGGCGGCGGCTTGACCGCGATCGACACCGCGACCGAATCGCTCGCCTACTATCCGGTGCAAGTGGAGAAGTTCCTGATGCGCTACGAGACCCTAGTCGCGGAAACGGGCGGGGATGCGGTGCGCCAGAGATGGGATGACCAGGAGCGCGAGATCGCGGAGGAGTTCCTCGCGCATGCACGCGCGATCCGCGAGGAGCGGGCCCTCGCCGCGCGCGAAGGCCGCGCCGCGCGCGTCGTCGAGCTCCTCCGGCACTGGGGCGGCGTCACCATCGCCTACCGGCGCCGGCTGATCGACAGCCCTTCCTACACGCTCAATCACGAGGAGGTCGAGAAGGCGCTCGAGGAAGGGATCGCCTTCTGTGAAAGGCTGTCTCCGGTAGCGGTGGACGTGGACAACTACGGCGCGGCGCGCGGCATCCGCTTCGCTCGGGAAAGCGGACTCGGCGGCGAATCCGCGGAGC
>VBCT01000115.1 GCA_005882235.1 Betaproteobacteria bacterium | reverse complement strand
ACGTCTTCGGGGCCGAAGCGGCCGCACGCCACTACTTCGGCGTGGACGCAGCCGGTCTGGAACCCGAGCAAGCTGCGCGCCTCGCTGCCATGCTTCCGCGCCCGCGCTACTACGACCGCAACCGCAGTTCACCCTATTTGGCGAGCTATAGCGAGAGCATATTGGCGCAGATGTCTGCCGCGCAGGTCCCCTAGTCTTCCCGTGACGACGGTTGCTGGGACCGTTCGGCCGCGTGTCGGCCGCGGGGGACGTCGATCCCCGCCAGCAAGAGAAGGCCGGCAACGAAGAATCCGCCGGTCGCCAGCATGGCGAGGCGATGGTTCCCCTCGGTCATCCAGGTCACTGAGCCGTAGGTAATCGGCCCCAGAATCGAGGACAGCTTTACCGCCAGCCCCCAGAGCCCGAAAAACTCGGCGTGCCTGTCAGCAGGGCTCAGGTAACCAACGAGCGCCCGGCCGGCCGACTGCGAGGAACCGAGGCACAGTCCCGCGAGATTGGCGGCCACCCAGAAAAGGCCCGACTCCGACGCTGACCAGGCTATCAGGGTCGTTGCGATCCACAGCACGAGAGTGATGGCAATGGTCCGTACATGCCCGAGTCGATCCTGGATGTTGCCGAAGGCGAACGCGCCTGCCGCGGCAGTCACGTTGACCACCAGGATCAGAGCGATCGTATCCTTCGTCGTGAAGCCGAGCGCCTGTTCGGCGTAAATCGCAGCCAGCGCGATGACCGTCTGGATCCCCGCCTGATAGAAGACGATGCATACCAGGAACCGAGCGAGGTCTCGATAGCGCGCGGCTTGGCGCAGCGTTTGCGCGAGGCGCGCAAAGGTCGCCCGCACCAGGTTTTCGCCGGCGGCGATCGGCGTCGGACGGGTGCGCTCCCTGAGCACCCAGAAAGTCGGCAGGCTCGCCAGAGCGAAGATCGCGGCAGTGATCAGCATTGTGACGGGCACAAATTGTTGCGGTTCCTGGCCGTGAGCCTGCGCCCAGGTGACATAGCCCAGGCAAAGACCGAGAGTCAAAAGCCCGCCCAGATAGCCCAGACTCCAGCCCCAACCCGATACCCGTCCCAGCGATTCGCCCTGGGCAAGTTCGGGCAGGAACGCTGCGATAAGGTTTTCCCCCGAGCCGAAGCAGAAGTTGGAAAACACGAGCAGCACTACCGCAATGGCGAGCGTTCCGGGGCCAGTGAACGCGAGCAAGGCGGTCGCAATCACGCAACCAGCCGTGGTGAGAACGAGCAGGCGCTTTTTTGCGGCACGCAAGTCGGCATAAGCTCCAAGAATCGGTCCCGTCAGCAGAATTACTGCGTACGAGACCGACAACGTAGCCGTCCACGCGAAGGTCGCCCAAGGCGCGTTGCCGGCGATCACGGAGACGAAATACGCGTTGAAGACGGCGGTGATCACGACCGTGGTGTAACCCGAGTTGGCAAAGTCGTACATCGCCCAGGCGAGAATCTCCCTGGGGCGCACCTGGTCGGCAAAGTGATTTGAGGCCGTCACGTCGAGATTTTTCTATCGCCATCATACAGCCGGCTGCTAGAATCGCCGCAGCCGCGCGCGGCGCGTCGGGCGTTGTCCGCGGCAAACCCCGGGAGCCAATTCACGGCGAAGGGCCGGCTCGCATGATCGAAACCCTCAGCCCGAAGAAGGAGCTCGAAGACCTCCAGGCCGACCTGCGTGAGGTTCAAGAGCTCCTGCGGCGGCACCGCCTGGTCGAGCACCTGGTGGAGCGCCAGGAAATGCCAAAGCACGAGCTGGTGGAATCTCTCGTGCACCGGCAGAACGTCGCCGAACTTCGCGCGAAGCTCGACACCATGCATCCGGCCGACATCGCGTACGTGCTCGAATCGCTGCCGCTGGAGGAGCGGCTCGTCGTCTGGAACCTCGTCAAGGCGGAGCGCGACGGCGAAATCCTGCTTCAAGCCTCCGATGCGGTGCGCGAGACGCTCATCCGCAGCATGGATTTGCAGGAGCTCGTCGCTGCGGCCGAGCAGCTGGAGGCCGACGAAATCGCCGACCTCGCGCCGGACCTGCCCGAAGGGGTCATCCACGACGTCTTCCAGGCCTTGCCGGTCGAGGAGCGCGAACAGTTGCGCTCAGCGATGTCGTACCCCGAGGACGCCGTCGGCGCCCTCATGGATTTCGACGTGGTCAGCGTGCGCGAGGACACCGCGATCGAGACCGTCACGCGGTACCTGCGGCGCTTCGACGCGCTGCCGCACCATACCGACCAGATCTTCGTCGTCGACCGGGACGAGCGCTTGAAGGGCGTGCTGCCGCTCTCCAAACTGATCGTTTCCGAACTCGAGCACAATGTCGGAAAAGTCATGGTGAGCGACGTCGTCACGCTCCAATCCGGCGACAAGGCACGGGACGCCGCCAAGGCGTTCGAGCGGTATGACTTGGTCTCGGCACCTGTCGTGGACGAGCAGGGCAAACTCGTCGGCAGGGTGACGGTGGACAAGGTCGTCGACTTCATCCGCAGCAAGAGCGAGAGCGAGCTCCTCACGCAGGCCGGGTTGCGCGAGGAGGAGGACGTTTTTTCCTCGGTCTGGGCAAGCGTGAAGAACCGCTGGTCATGGCTGGCGATCAATCTAGTCACTGCTTTTTTCGCCTCACGCGTGATAGGCGCCTTCGAGCACTCGATCGAGAAACTGGTGGCGCTTGCCGCGTTGATGCCGATCGTGGCGGGCATCGGCGGTAATTCGGGCAACCAGACCATCACCTTGATCGTGCGCTCCATCGCGCTCGGGCAGTTGCAAAGGGAGCACGCGAAGAAGCTGCTCGCAAAAGAGCTGGGCGTTTCGCTTCTGAACGGACTCATCTGGGGCAGCGCGCTCGGGCTGATTGCTTATTGGCTCTATCAGAAGGTGTCGCTCGGTCTGGTAATGACCGCGGCGATGACGCTGAACCTCGCTCTTTCCGCGACCGCCGGAGTGCTGATCCCGCTCACCATGATGCGCTTTGGGCGCGATCCTGCGCTCGGCTCCTCGGTCATGATCACGGCAATCACCGACAGCGGCGGGTTTTTTATCTTCCTCGGCTTGGCGACGCTTTTCCTGGTGTGACCGGCGCGTATGCGAAACGCCCGGGACTACAACATCGAACGGAACGCGGCGTCTGCCGCTGCAATCGTAGTTTCGATATCCGCCTCAGAGTGCTCAGCTGAGACGAAGCCCGCCTCGTATGCAGACGGCGCCAAGTACACGCCGCGCTCGAGCATGGCGTGGAAGAAGCGGTTGAACGCCACTTTGTCGCACTGCATGACCTCGGCATAGCTCGAAGGCGGCACGGCGCGAAAATACAGGCCGAACATGCCTCCCACGGACTGCGCCGAAAACGCGATGCCGCGCTTGCGCGCGGCCGAAGCCAAGCCCTCGCAGAACGTGCGCGCTGTTCCGGCAAGGCGCTCATAGAAACCCGGCGCCTCGAGCTTTTTGAGGGTCGCAAGTCCTGCAGCTACCGCGAGCGGATTGCCCGAAAGCGTACCGGCTTGGTATACGGGCCCGAGCGGCGCGATTTTCTCCATGAGGTCGCGGCGGCCGCCGAATGCCCCAAGAGGCATCCCTCCGCCGATTATCTTCCCTAGCGTGACGAGGTCCGCTTGCACTCCGTAGAGCTCCTGGGCACCCCGCAGTGCGACTCGAAAGCCCGTCATCACTTCATCGAAAATCAGCACCGCGCCGTATTGCGTGCAGAGCTCGCGCAGGCGCTCGAGGAACTCGGGCCGCGGCGCAATCAGATTCATGTTCCCGGCGACCGGCTCGACGATGACGCAAGCGATGGAATCTCCCAGCTCGTGAAACGCAGCGCCCAGCCCCGTCACATCGTTGTAGTCAAGAACGAGCGTCTGCGCCGCGGTCTCGGGCGTTACGCCAGCCGAACTCGGATTGCCCAGAGTGAGCGCTCCCGAGCCGGCCTTAACGAGCAGGCTGTCTCCGTGGCCGTGATAGCAGCCCTCGAACTTAACGATGCAGCTACGGCCGCTGGCCCCGCGCGCGAGCCGGAGCGCCGACATGGTCGCTTCGGTTCCGGAGCTGACCAACCGCACCAATTCAAGCCCCGGTACGAGTCGCGCGAGCTGCTCGGCGATCTCGGTCTCGGCCTGGGTCGGGGCGCCGAAGGAAAGTCCGCGGCCCGCTGCCTCCCGGACTGCGGCGACGACGTCCCGGTCCGCGTGTCCGAGAACGAGCGGTCCCCATGAACCCACATAATCGATGTACTCGCGACCATCGGCGTCCCAAATCCGGCTGCCCTCGCCGCGCACGATGAAGCGGGGTGTGCCGCCGACTGCGCGAAACGCACGCACCGGGGAGTTGACCCCGCCCGGGATGGTTTTCTGGGCGCGTGTGAACAGCGATTCGTTCTTGCTCACGGGGTCTTCCGGTCGAACAGGTGACTGAAGCTTCGCGCAGCCGCCTCGATGTCGGGCGCGTCGAACAGCGCGCTGATCACGGCAACGGCGTCCGCCCCTGCCTCGATGACGGTACGGGCGTTTTCGGTCGTAATACCTCCGATCGCCACAACAGGCGAACCGAGACGCCCCTTCGCTTCGCGATAAAGTGAAAGCGGAGCACGCGTTGCTCCCGGTTTCGTTGCGGAAGGGAAAGCGCTGCCGAAGGCGACATAGTCTGCACCGGCTTCCCGCGCGGCGAGAGCAAGGTCAAGTCTGTCGTAGCAGGAAACCCCGAGCAGTCTGTCTTTACCCAGCTGCGCGCGCGCAGCCGCGATCGCGATATCCTCGCGGCCAAGGTGCAGGCCGTCCGCGCCGATCGCCCTGGCCAGATCCAGGTCGTCGTTGATGATGAGCGGGATGCGCGCTTCGCGGCAGAGTGCAAGCAGCGCCGCGCCCTGCTCGCGGCGCAGCGCTGCACTCGCGGATTTGTTGCGGTACTGCACGATGCGTGCTCCGCCGGCAAGCGCCCTGCTCACTTTGCGAGAGAGCAATCCGATATCGGGCTCATCGGGTGTCACGGCGTACAGACCGCGAAATCCCGCATGTGAAACTACCCAGTGCTCAGGCTTTGCCTGTGCCTGGCTCATCCATTTCCCGCGCCCAGAAAAACCGGTCCGGTATGTATTGACCCATGCCCGGACGAAACCCCGCGTTGAGCGTTTGCCACGTGTATTCCTGGGCTTCGCGCACCGCTTCGGGCAGCTCGAGACCGTTGGCGAGCGTCGCCGCGATCGCTGCGGCAAGCGTGCAACCCGATCCGTGATAACTTCCCGGCAGTCTTTCCCAGCTGTCCGAGCGCACCACGCCTTCCGGGCCGTAGAGCGTGTTCACGACTTGCGGCGTGTTCTCGTGCGTGCCGGTAATGAGCACATACTCGCAGCCCAAGCCGAGCAGCTTCTCCGCGGCGCCGGGGAGGGCAAGCTCATCGTCGTCTTCGCCGTCGCCCTGAACGAGGCGTCGAGCTTCGCGGCTGTTGGGGGTGAGAATTGTGGTCTGGGGTAGAAGCAGCTCGCACATCGCCGCAATCATGTCTTCGGTCGCAAGTTCGTCGCCGCGCCCGGAGGCAAGCACCGGATCGAAGACAAGCGGCACGTCAGGATAGTCGGACACGACCTCAGCGATCGCCGCGATGTTCTCGATGCTGCCGACCATTCCGACCTTGAACGCTACGACCGGCATATCCTCGAGCACCAGGCGCGCCTGGTCCACCACCCACTCTGGATCGACGGCCTGCAGGTTCTCGACGCCGGCCGTGTCTTGCACAGTGATTGCCGTAATTACGGAGAGCGCGTGACAACCCATCGCGGCGAGCGTCAGCAGATCCGCCTGCACTCCCGCGCCACCGGTCGGATCTGCAGCGGAAAACGCTAGCACGATAGGGGGAAGGGTAGAGGAGGACATGGGCAGCGAAGAACCGGCGGCGGCTGGCAGGCGGCTCGTCGCTCAGGTTATGATGCGGGCCAAATTCATTGTAACCCATCCCAACCTAATGACGGAAAAGCAAGATTTCAAAACCTGGATGTGTTTGATCTGCGGTTTCGTCTATGACGAAGAGGAAGGTCTCCCCGAGGAGGGAGTTCCGCCCGGGACGCGTTGGGAGGACATCCCGATGAACTGGACTTGTCCGGAATGCGGTGCCCGGAAGGAGGACTTCGAGATGATCGAACTTTGAATCCAGGCACGACCTCTGCTATATCCCCGGAACATCCCATGAGTCGCGATCGGGTGAGGTGGCGATCCTGATAGCGCTTCTGAAATACGCAGCACAAGGCTTTGTTTTGACTGGATTTGGTTGTATAGTGTCAAAAGGTGCACGAGGCGGAGTCGAGTCAGCGCACAAGGGGGCCGACGAAACTGTCGGAACGCGAGAAATACAGGACGTTTGCGGGGGTGAAGGGCGTGAGCGAAACCGCGAATCTTGCCGGGGTCAAAGTGATGGTGATCGACGATTCGAACACTATTCGCCGCAGCGCGGAGATTTTCCTGGTTCAAGCCGGTTGCAAGGTGATCCTCGCCGAAGACGGTTTCGACGCGCTCGCCAAGATCACCGACCACCAGCCCGACATCATCTTTGTGGACATCATGATGCCTCGCCTGGACGGCTATCAGACCTGCGCGTTGATCAAGAAAAACACACACTTCGCCACCACGCCCGTGATCATGTTGTCTTCCAAGGACGGCCTGTTTGATCGGGCGCGCGGCCGAATGGTGGGCTCGGACGAATATCTGACCAAGCCATTCACGAAGGATAGTCTTTTGAAAACCATAGGGGCGCACGCGCCCGTTCGTACCTGAGGAGATTGCCATGGCCGTAAAGAAGATCTTGATCGTGGATGATTCGCCGACTGACCGGCAGTTTTTCATGGAGA
The DNA here is from genome assembly GCA_005882235.1 of Betaproteobacteria bacterium. GTDB lineage: Bacteria > Pseudomonadota > Gammaproteobacteria > Burkholderiales > SG8-39 > VBDM01. Next base: position 3,822 of record VBCT01000115.1, on the reverse strand, counting down.
CGCTGTCCAAGCAGGGGTACCAGGTCGTGACGGCGGAAAACGGCGATGAGGCAATCACCAAGTCGAAGTCGGAGAAGCCCGATCTCATCCTGATGGACGTGGTCATGCCGGGTACCAATGGCTTCCAGGCGACGCGTGCGATCACACGCGACGAGGCGACCAAGCACATCCCCGTGATCGTGGTCACGAGCAAGAACCAGGAAACCGATCGCGTCTGGGGGATGCGCCAGGGCGCGAAGGATTACCTGATGAAACCGATCGACGCCAAGGAGTTGATCGCGAAGGTCGCGGCGATCAAATAGGCGAGAGACCATGGCAAAACAGATCAGCCTGCGTGAGTTCCAGCAGGGACTTGCCCAGAGGTTGCGGGAGGCTCAGACCGAAGCTGAGCCCACCTCGCGGCTGGGAGTGCAGGCGGGCAGCGCCAACTGGCTGCTCAAGCTCGACGATGCCGGGGAGATGCTTCCGCTGCCCGAGTTTTCCGGCGTTCCGCTGACCAAGACCTGGTATCTGGGCCTGGCGAACATCCGCGGGGTGCTCGCGAGCGTCGTGGATTTCGCCGCCTTCATGGGGGGAGGACACACCGTGCGCACGCCCGATTGCCGCTTGTTGCTGATCGCCGAACGCTTCCATTCGTTCAGTGGACTGATGATCAGCCGCATGCTCGGTCTAAAAAACGTGCAGACCATGCAGCCGGTGGAGAAGGCGACCGACCGGTCCTGGATCGGAGCCGCCTACCACGACGAGGATGGCCGCCTCTGGTACGAGTTGGACATGGCCGCGCTCGTGGCGCACGACGATTTTCTTCAGGTGGGCGCCTAGCGGCATCCACGCTAATCCGAACACAGGAGAGACCAATGGCATTTCTCAGATTTCCAGCCAAGACGGGAAGCAAGGGCGCGACGCCCACCACGCAGGCTCCGAGAGCAATTCCCCGGGCCGTGCCCAAGCCCGTGGTCAGGCCTGCACCAGGCCCGACAACCGTCACCGAAGCGTCGAAGCAGCGGATGGGCGGTCTCGGAACGGCCCGCGTCGGCCGGCAGTACACGATTCTCGGGGCGATATTTGTGGTGCTCTTCGCTGCGGCCGCATTCACCGTGTTCAAGGACAACCGCGAAGCGACCTACGGCACGATCTACGTTTCCACTGCCGCGCAGATGCGCATGCTGTCCCAACGCATCGCCAAGGCGGCGCAAACCGGGTTGATCGGCAGCCCCGAAGCGTTCAAGCAGTTGCAGCAGTCGCGCGACGAATTCATCGCAGCGCTCAAGCTGCTCACGGAGGGTGGGCAGGCGAGTGACGTATCCCTGCCACCGACATCCGACGCGGTAAAACCGCAGCTCGATGCGTTGACCAAGGAATGGGAAAAGACCGACCGCAGCACGCAGCTCGTGCTCGCGCAAAGCAAGAACCTTGTCGGACTCGCCACGGCGGTACGCCTGATCAACACCAATAATCCCCTGCTGCTCGATCTTGCCGAGCAGGTTCAGGCGCTCAAACTGCAGTCCCAGGCCCCCGCGCGCGAGGTCTCCCTTTCGGGGCAGCTGGTGATGTTGACGCAACGGCTCGCGCGGAACGCGAATGCCATGCTCGGTGCCGACGTGATCGACCCGGAAGTGGCGTTTCTGATGGGCAAGGACACCACCACCTTCCGCGAGCTGTTGCAGGGCTTGTTGAAGGGCAGTGACGTGCTTCGCGTCACTGCAGCGAAGGACCCCGAGCAGCAGGCAAAGCTCGCGGAACTTGACAAGGCCTACCAGGAATTCCAGGGGGCGGTGGCCTCGATTCTAGGAAATCTGCAGTCGCTGGTGAATGCAAAGCAGGCCGGCCGCAAGGTCGTGGACGACTCCGAGCCGCTGCTCGCCGCGTCGCAAAAACTTGCTGACGCATACGAGCAGGAACTCGGCGGGCGCACCACCAACTTCATCGTGCTCGGGTTCCTGATTCTCGCGGCCATCGCCGTGATCTCGCTGATCGTCTTGGTGTACTTGGGCGACACGCGCCGGCGCGCCGAAGCGGCCGAGCGCCAACGCGCCGAGACCGAGCGAACCAACCAGTCGAACCAAGACGCAATTCTGCGACTGATGAACGAAATGGGGAACCTCGCGGAAGGCGACCTCACCGTGAAAGCGACGGTGACCGAAGAGATCACCGGTGCCATTGCCGACTCGGTGAACTTCACCATCGACGAGCTGAGAACCCTCATCGGCCGGATCAACGCCGCCGCGGCGCAGGTGACGAGCGCCACGGAGTCCGCGCAGCAGACCTCCGCGCAGCTGCTCGCCGCCGCCGAAAAACAATCCGTCGAGATTCGCCAGACGAGTGCCTCCGTTCTCAGCATGGCGAAGGCCATGAACGCGATGTCGGAGAGCGCTTCGCAGTCGGCGAGCGTGGCGCGTCAATCGCTCGCCGCCGCGCAAAAAGGCACGCAGGCGGTGCAGAACTCGATCTCGGGCATGAACGAAATCCGCGAGCAGATCCAGGAAACCTCCAAGCGCATCAAGCGCCTGGGCGAATCCTCCCAGGAAATCGGCGAGATCGTGGAGCTGATTTCGGACATTACCGAGCAGACGAACGTTCTCGCGCTGAACGCCGCGATCCAGGCGGCTTCGGCGGGTGAAGCGGGGCGCGGCTTCACGGTGGTGGCCGAAGAAGTGCAGCGGCTTGCGGAGCGCTCAGCCGAGGCGACCAAGCAGATCGGTGCGATCGTCAAGACCATTCAGACGGACACGCAGGACGCGGTCTCCGCCATGGAGAAGAGCACGCAGGGTGTGGTCGAAGGCGCGAAGCTCTCGGACGCAGCGGGCCAGGCGCTTTCCGAGATCGGATCGGTGTCGCAGCAGCTCGCCCACCTCATTGAAGGCATTACGCTGACCACCGAACAGCAAGCGAGATCCGCAAACACCGTGGCGACCAGCATGCAGGACATTCTGAGCATCACTCAGCAGACCACTGAGGGCACCAAGCGCACGGCGGTGTCGATCGGCCAGCTCGCCGAGCTCGCCAAGGAGCTCAAAGGTTCGGTGTCGGGCTTCAAGATCGGTTGAGGCGGGAGAGCCGGGTCGGGGAGCAATGACTGCACGCGCCGATTTCGACGTCGGGCCGCTTTCCTGGGTCAAGGGCGAGATCGACAACGCTATCCAGCGCGCCCAAGAGGCGCTGCGCGCGTTCGCGGCGAACAGCGCGGACGCAGCGCAGCTAAAGTCGAGCCAATCGCACCTGCACCAGGCACACGGCGCGCTCTCGATCGTCGGTCTGGAAGGCATCACTCGCGTATCCGAGGAGCTCGAAGGCCTGCTTGACGGCATCGAAAAGGAGGCTTCCCTAAGGAAGAGCGAGGTCTTCCGGCTGGTCGAGCGCGCCCTCAACGGGATCCGCACCTACCTCGACCAGCTCATGGCGGGCAACCCCAATCAGCCGCTCAGGCTCTATGCCCTGTACCGCGACGTCGTCACGGCGCGGGGCGGGCATGCCGACCCGACCGATCTCTACTATCCGAATCTCACTTTCCGCCCGCCCAAGCGCGACAGGCTCGCGGGCGCATTGAGGGTCGGCGAAACGGACAAATACCTGCGCGAGCAGCGCGGCCGCTACCAGCGCGGATTCCTCAAGTGGCTCAAGAACGATGCCAGCGGAGCGGAGGACATGCGCGCCGCCATAGAAGCGATCGAGGCGGCGCAGGGCCCTACTTCGCAGCGCGCTTTCTGGTGGGTGTCGCTCGCCTTCTTCGACGCCCTCGCGCACAAGGCGCTGCCCCAGGATCTCGACGCCAAACACCTGTGCAACCGCATCGAGCAACAGATCAAGCGTCTGCTTGAAGGC
>VBCT01000114.1 GCA_005882235.1 Betaproteobacteria bacterium | reverse complement strand
CGACTCCAAGGGTTTCGGGTTCATCACCCCGGACGGCGGCGGCAAGGATCTCTTTGCCCACTTCTCGGCGATCCAGGGCAGCGGCTTCAAGTCCCTGAAGGAAAACCAGAAGGTGTCGTTCGATGTGACCGCCGGCCCGAAGGGCGATCAGGCTGTCAACATCAAGCCCATCGCGTAACAAGCGGAGCAGGCCGAGAAAAAAGCCCGGGCAGCCGGGCTTTTTTCATGGGGCTCCGAAAGAGGGAGGGTTGAGCTTGCTCGCCGCGAACGCCCATTCCTCGACAGAACCGGGGCGCTTCTATATCCTGCGGCTCCATGGACAAGCGAAAAGCGTGGCGGGAACAGGAACAGCAACTGGTCGAGCGGTGGAACGCGGCGGCGAGCCGGTTCCGCGACGCTCAGGCAGCCTTGTCGTCCCCGTCTTCGGAAAGCGGCGACGCAGCGCCGCACGAAGAGAAAGTGCTGAAGGCCAAGGCGGCCCGGGCCGAGCTCGAAGCGGTGCGAAAGCAGGTCGCGCGCCTTAAAGTGGAGTTCAGCGCCGGAAAGCGGTACTAGGAAGGCGCAAGCGCCCTTTTTCCGGCACTCCCGCGCTCCGGAGCGCTACTCGTCGCTGCGAATCTCGGGATAGGCGTCCTTCGCCTCGTGACGCTTCCCGCCTTCGTCGTACCAGTGGAGCTTCCCCGCCGTCTCGCCCTTGGTGAGCTTGTGCGAGCCGTCGCAGAAGGGCAGGTTGCCCGAGAGTCCGCAGGCGCAGATGTATTGGGCGTCGCCGCCGATCTTGACTTCATAGGGATGGTCGCGGTTGCGTTTTACGATTCGCGCCATGGGGTCTCCTCGACTGTTGGTTTGTCGTATTCATGGTATTCATAATAGACTGGAACTCGGAGCTCGGCGTTCCCTGCAGGGGAGGGAAATGAAAGTTCGATCGACTGCCTTCACCCTCGCCGCCGCGGTTCTCGCGGGCGTCTCCGCCGCCGCGGCCCAGAGCTACCCGTCGCGGCCGGTCACGATGGTGGTGCCGTTTGCCGCTGGCGGGCCGGTGGACACGATCGCCCGCATCGTCGGCGCTCCGATGGGGAAGACGCTCGGCCAGACCGTCGTGGTGGAAAGCGTCGTCGGCGCGGCCGGCACCCTCGGCGTGGGCCGGGTCGCGCGCGCGGCCCCCGACGGCTACACGCTCAGCATCGGCCACTGGGGTACGCACGTCATCAACGGCGCGGTCTATCCGCTGCAGTACGACCTGCTCAATGACCTGGAACCGGTGGCGATGATCGCGAGCAATCCGCTGATGATCGTCGCGAACGCTTCGTTGCCGGCAAGGGACTTGAAGGAACTGATCGCGTGGCTGAAGGCCAATCCGGGCAAGGCCTCGGCGGGAACCGCCGGATCGGGATCGGCGACGCACATCGGCGGAATCTACTTCCAGAATGCGACGGGCACCCGGTTCGAGCTCGTGCCCTACAGGGGCTCGGGGCCGGCGATGCTCGATCTCGTCGGCGGTCGCATCGAACTGATGATCGACCAGGCTTCGAACTCCATTCCGCAGGTGCGCGGCGGAAAGATCAAGGCCTACGCGATCACCGCGAAGACGCGCCTCGCGGCGGCGCCCGAGATACCCACCGTGGACGAAGCGGGCCTGCCGGGGCTGCATGTTTCGGTGTGGTACGGAATCTGGGCGCCGCGCGGCACGCCCCGCGACGTCGTGGCGAAACTGAACGGAGCCATCGTCGCGGCGCTCGCCGATGCGACGGTGCGAGCGCGCCTCGCCGATCTGGGCCAGGAGATCCCGCGGCGCGAGCAACAGACCCCGGAGGCTCTGGGCGCGTTTCACAAGGCCGAGATCGAGAAGTGGTGGCCGATGGTGAAGGCCGCGGGCATCAGGCCGGAATGACGTCTTCCGTGACCTCCAAGACGGCACCCGCGCGGGACTCGGCGAAGCTCGAGTCGATGTGGAACGAAATCAGGCTCCACCTCGAAGACCGAAGGCGCGCGCTCGCCGCGGAGATCCGGAGCTATCCGACGCCGATTCCGCGGTGCGACGCGCAGTTCAATCACCTCTACGAGCATCAGGCGAGGCTCGCCCGGGATCTGGACCGGATCGGCGCCCCGCCGGGAAAGAGCCCGAAGCGCGGCGACACCATCGAATTGATCAGGCAATTCGTCGCCTCGGAGCCCTATACGGACGACGCTGCGGAGCGGGAGTTCAGGGCTCGACTGAGGACGGAGTTGTCCGTGCTTGCGAAATATCGATGAGGCATAGCCTCTCGATTCGGCCATTCGAGGGGATAGCCGTTTGCCTCGCACTTGCGTCGTGCGCGACCACGAATCTTTCTCCGCTGGGTGCGGGGGGAAAGCCATTTCAGAGGGAACAGGATGAGAAGCAAATCTGGCAGGAGGCCGAACAGCTCGAGCGGCGCATCGACGAGAGCGGCATACGTTACAAGGACCCGCAACTCGACGCGTATCTGACCGCGGTTGCGCAGAGGCTTCTACCTCCGGGAATTCAGGCTCTAGAGCTTGGACCCCGAGTCAAAGTCATTCAACATCCCTTCCTCAACGCGTTTGCCCTGCCCAACGGGGCGATCTACCTTCATACGGGGATCCTGGCCCGCATGGAAAATGAAGCCCAATTGGCCACGGTGCTCGGTCACGAGCTGACCCACTTCACCTATCGGCACTCCGTGAAGCAGATACGCACTCTGCAAAACAAGACCACCTTCTTTGGCGTATTCCAGGTGATGCTTCCCGGTCTTGAGGGACTCACCGGCTCACTTGGAGCTCTCTGGACCCTGGCCTCCACTAGCGGGTATTCGCGGGAGTTGGAGACGGAGGCAGACGAGCAGGGCCTGCGGGCGATGGTCATCGCCGGTTATGATCCAAAGCAAGCCCCCGTCGTCATCGAACTTCTCCAGCGGGACCTGGACGAGCAAAAGATCAAGGAGCCGTTTTTCTTCGGAACTCATCCCCGGCTCAAGGAGCGGATCGGCAACTACCGCAGGCTCCTCGACACGCAGTATGCGACCCAGGCGAAGGACGCAACACTGAAAATCAAGACGGAAGATTTCCTGAGCAGCGTTGACCAGCTGCTTCTGGACAACGCGACCTTGGACATCAACCTGGGGCGCCTCAAGACCGCGCGCACAGCGATCGAGAAGCATCTGAAACGGCACCCCCACGCCTCCCAGGCCCACTTTCTGATCGGTGAAGCACATCGGCGATCGGGGCCCGGGGAACCGTACGTCCAACGAGCCATCGCCGCGTACCAAGAAGCTGCCCGGCAGGACCCGAGCTATCCCCATGCCCATCGGGAGCTGGGGTTCCTATATCGGTCACAGGGTCTCGGCCAACAGGCTCGGGCCGAGTTCGAGCGCTATCTCGCCCTGAGCCCAACGGCTACGGACGCGCCTATAATCCAAGGCTATCTGAAAGAACTGGAGAACCTGGGAGTGAAATAACGGAGAAATGGAGATCATGAAGCGCCAATCACTGCTGACTGCAGCTCTTACGGCTACTTTGATCGTCGCGGGTTGCGCAACCGCGCCCCCTTACAATCCCTTCAAGATCACCGAAGAGGAGTTTCGCGGCAAGATCAAGACGATTGCCCTATCCCCTCTCGCCGTTCCGGCAGATCTCGCTGACTCCGACCCCGTCAAGGCCAAGTTCGAGTCCCTCATTCAGGCGAAATTGCGTGAAGCCGGGTTCTCCGTCGTGCCATCGCAAGAATCTGCGGAGATATTCAACAACATGAACAAACAACTAGGCGGGATTTTCGATCCCGTCACCGGAAAGCGGGACGAAACAAAGTTTAAAGCCGCCCGGGAGCATGCCCTGCGGGAATTGAACACGAAGTTCAAAGCCGATGCAGTGCTCTATCCCAGTATCAGCGCTGGAACGGCAAGATTCGGCGGCGGTAAGGCAAGTTGGGGTGGAACCTCGGAATCGGTCGCTATCAGCGAAGGGTTCTTGGCAGCGCTTCAGGTTGGTAACCTTAGCGGTTCCGTCCGGGCGCTATCGCTGGTCGTCAGCATTGAAAACATCAATGGGGGCGACGCATACGTGAATATGGGCGGAATCCAATTGGCGGCAAAATATTCCGGAGGCCAATTCGTTGCAGTGCCGCGCAATCAACTCTTCGTCAGCGAGGAACGCGTTGTGGGGGCTGTAAATTACGCCTTGGCGCCTCTGGTCAAGAATTCTGCCCCCGCAGGAGCACCCAAGGCTAAACCCTGAGAGCGCAGGTGGGCACAGTCTCATCCGAGCGGGGGAGCGTAATCCCTGAGGCCTAAAATGCACAGCCGGGAGCTGGGCCTGGTCCTCGCGCGGAAGCTCCTCGACGTGGAAGACCTGCACTACGGGCTCTGGGACGCAGACCTCGAGCTCAAGCTCGGCAACCTCGCTGCCGCGCAGCAGCGCTACAACGACATGCTGATCGCGCAGCTGCCGCGGCTCGAACGCGAGGTCCGCGTCCTCGACATCGGCTGCGGAACGGGACAGCTGCTGCGCCAGCTGCTCGACCGCGGCTATAGCGCGGACGGCGTCATCCCGTCCCGGGACCTCGGCGATGCAGTGCGCCGGAAACTAGCGGATCGCTCGGGATATCGATCCCGGATCTTCGAGTGCAGCTTCGAGGATTTTCCGGTCGAGCAGTGCCGGCGCCACTACGATGTCGCGTTGTTCAGCGAGAGCTTCCAGTACATATCGCCGTCGGCTTCCTTGCCGATTCTTCAGGCGATCCTGAAGCCCGGAGCGCTGCTGCTCATCTCCGATTTCTTCAAGAGAGATGGGCCCGAGAGCGCGTCCCTCGATCCCGGCTTCGGCGGCGGCCATCCTTTGAAGGATTTCTACGCTACGATGAAGCAAACGCCCTTCGTCCCCGTCAAGGACGAGGACATCACGCGGCGCATAAGTCCCAACATGGAGCTGGTGAACGACCTGCTGATGAACAGGATCAAGCCGGCCACGCTAGCGATCGGGCGCTACGTCGAGGGCCGCTATCCGCTCCTTTCGCGGCTCGCGCTCGGGCTGCTGCGCAGGAAGCTCGACAAGCTCAACTACAAATATTTCTCCGGCCACCGCAGCAGGGAAGTGTTCGAGCGCTACAAGGCCTATCGCCTCCTGCTCTATCGCCTTCCTTGAGTGCTAATCGCCGATTGCCAACCGCCGCCTAATGAGCGGCTTAGTGGTAAAACCAAAGGAGGAATGGGATCATGCAAAAAACCGCAAGATTTTCGACAACCCATCTGCT
>VBCT01000113.1 GCA_005882235.1 Betaproteobacteria bacterium | reverse complement strand
GCAAGGCGGACCACAGCGATCTGACCGACGCGGAGATCGAGCAGGCCATCGAGGAGATTCGCGCCGCGATCCGCAAGCACACGCCGCAAAAACGCTCATGAGGCCCTCCAAGCGCAAGCCCGACGAACTGCGTCCCATCGCCATCGAGCGCCATTACACGCGGCACGCGGAGGGCTCGGTGCTGGTCGCATTCGGCGACACCCGCGTGATCTGCACCGCGAGCGTCGAGGACGGCGTGCCGGGGTTTCTCCGGGGCCGCGGCCAGGGCTGGGTGACCGCGGAGTACGGCATGCTGCCGCGCGCGACTCACACGCGTACCGACCGCGAAGCGGCGCGCGGGAAGCAATCCGGGCGCACGCAGGAAATTCAACGCCTGATCGGCCGGTCCCTGCGTGCGGTGACCGACCTCGAGAAGCTCGGCGAGCGCACCGTGAAGCTCGACTGCGACGTGATCCAGGCGGACGGGGGGACGCGCACCGCGAGCGTCACGGGAGCTTTTGTCGCCTTGTACGATGCTGTAGGGACGCTGATCCGGGGCGGAGTCTTGCCGGCTTCGCCGATCCGGGATTTCGTCGCCGCCGTGTCCGTGGGCCTCTTCGAGGGCGTGCCCATCCTCGATCAGGACTACGCCGAGGATTCGGACTGCGAGACCGACATGAACGTGGTGATGACAGGCTCCGGCGGTTTCGTCGAGGTCCAGGGAACGGCCGAAGGCGAACCCTTCTCCGCGGCGCAGATGGATGCGCTGCTTGCGCTGGCGATGCAGGGGATCGCCGAGCTCATCGCAAAGCAGAAGGCGGCGCTCGGACTCTCGTGATTTCCCTCCTCATTCGAGGAGGGGAATGGGATGCCTCGCAGGTTAAAATGGACGCGTGAAAAAACTCGTGCTCGCCTCCTCCAATCCCGGGAAGCTCCGCGAGTTCGAGGCGCTGCTCGCGCCGCTCGGCCTGGAGGTCGTTCCGCAGGCGAGCCTCGGAGTATCCGATGCCGAGGAGCCGCACGGCACTTTCGTCGAGAACGCGCTCGCCAAGGCGCGCCACGCGAGCCGCAGCACGCGGCTGCCGGCCCTCGCAGACGACTCGGGTATTTGCGCGCGAGCGCTCGATGGAGAGCCCGGCGTGCACTCGGCGCGGTTTGCCGGCGAGCCAAGGTCGGATGCGCGCAACAACGAAAAGCTGATCAAATTGCTATCCGACAAAGACAGCCGGCGCGCGCACTACTACTGCGTCGTCGTTTTCCTGCGCCACGCGGAGGATCCCGAGCCGGTGATCTCGGAAGGAACCTGGGCGGGCGAGATCGTCGCGGAGCCCCGCGGCGCGAACGGGTTCGGCTACGACCCTCATTTTTTCCTACGCGACTTCGGCAAGACCGCCGCCGAGCTCGATCCCGAGCAAAAAAATCTCGTGAGCCACCGCGGCAAGGCGCTGCGGCGGCTGCTGGCGAAACTGAGGGAGGGCGTTTGATGCCGGACCACCCCGGCGGCCTTCGGCCGCCACCCCTCCTCAAGGGAGGAGGGGAAAACAATATTCTCTCGCCCGCCGGTGTTCTCTCGCCGGCCGGCATCCGGCTCGGCGTGCTCCCGCCCCTCGCTCTCTACGTCCACATTCCCTGGTGCGTGAAGAAGTGCCCCTACTGCGATTTCAATTCCCACCAGGCGAGGGGAGACGTTCCGGAGCAGGCCTACGTCGAAGCGCTCGTGACCGATCTCGAGCTTGCGCTTCCCGACGTCTGGGGGCGGCGCGTCCACAGTATTTTCTTCGGGGGCGGCACGCCCAGCCTTTTTTCGGCGGCCGCGATCGACACTTTGATCTCGGCGTTTCGCGCGCGGCTGTCGCTTGCGGCCGATTGCGAGATCACCCTGGAGGCGAATCCCGGGACCTTCGAGGCCGAGAAATTCCGCGGCTACCGCGAAGCCGGCGTGAACCGGCTCTCGATCGGCGTCCAAAGCTTCAACCCGAAGCACTTGAAGGCGCTCGGCCGCATCCACGACGACCGCGAAGCGCGGCGCGCGATCGAAATCGCCCAGGACTCATTCGACAACATCAATCTCGATCTCATGGTGGCGCTCCCCGAGCAAACGCTCGCCGAGGCGCGCGCCGACGTCGAAACCGCGCTCCAGGCCGGCACCGCGCATCTGTCCTTCTACCATCTCACGCTCGAGCCGAACACGCTTTTCTACCGGCATCCGCCCGTGCTGCCGGATGACGATGCGGCGGCGGCGATGCAGGACGCCATCGGCGCCGCCCTTGCCGCGCGCGGCTACGCGCACTACGAGACTTCGGCGTGGGCGAAGCCGGGCCGCGAATGCCGCCACAATCTCAACTACTGGCGTTTCGGCGATTACCTCGGCATCGGGGCGGGCGCCCACGGCAAAGTGAGTTTTCACTATCGGGTCACGCGGACCGCGCGCTGGAAGCAGCCCAGGGAATATCTCCAGCGGGTCGCCGAGGGCCGCCCGGTGCAGGAAACCCACGAGATCGGGCGCGACGACCTGGTGTTCGAATTCATGATGAACGCCCTGCGCCTGACCGACGGCTTTCCGGTCGCGTCGTTCGTGGAGCGCACCGGTCTGCAGATCGCGGTCGCCGGAAGGCAGCTGCGGGAAGCCGAGCTGCGCGGTTTGATCGTGCGGGACCACGAGCGCATCCGGCCGACGGACTTGGGGCAGCGCTTCCTCAACGATCTGCTGCAGTTGTTCTTGCCCGTCAAGACTTCCTGAACACGAGATCCCAGACGCGGTGGCCGAGCGCGAGGCCGCGGCGCTCGAACTTGGTTTCCGGTCGGGCCTCCGGCCGGCTGGCGTAGCCGGGCGCCGTGTTCCGGAGCGCCGGCTCGGCGGAGAGCACCTCCAGCATCTGCCGGGCGTATTCCTCCCAATCGGTGCAGGCATGCACGCGGGCGCCGGGCTTCATCCTCGAGGCGAGCAGCGCAACGAACGCCGGCTGGATGAGGCGCCGCTTGTGATGGCGCTTCTTCGGCCAGGGGTCGGGAAAGAATACGTGCACGCCGTCCAGAGCGTCCGGGGCGATCATGTGCTGCACCACCTCGACCGCGTCGTGCTGGATGATGCGCAGGTTCGCGAGATGCAGATCGGCGATGCGTTTCAGGAGACTGCCGACGCCGGGCGTATGGACTTCGATCCCGAGATAGTCGTTCTCGGGATGTTCCTGGGCGATCGTCGCGGTGGTCTCGCCCATCCCGAAACCGATTTCGAGGATCTTGGGCGCCGCGCGGCCGAACAAGCGGTCAAGGTCCAGAGCGGAGGATGAAAAGGGAACGCCGTAGAGGGGCAGAAGATCGGAGTAGGCGCGGCGCTGGGCTTTCGAAACGCGCCCCTGGCGCAAGACGAAACTTCTGATCTGGCGCCGGTATTCTTGCAAGAAATATTTTATGCTACGCGGCCTTCGGCGAAATCAGGCCCGAATCCGGCGAGCTGGGGCTGGCGGAGTAAAGCTTTTTCGGCATGCGGCCGGCGAGAAAGGCCTCGCGCCCGGCCTCGACCGCTTTTTTCATCGCCTGCGCCATCAGCACCGGATTCTGCGCCTTGGCGACGGCCGTGTTCATGAGCACCGCGTCGCAGCCGAGCTCCATGGCGATGGCGGCGTCGGAGGCCGTGCCCACGCCGGCATCGACCACCACGGGCACCTTGGCGCCGCCGATGATGAGCTCCAGGTTCCAGGGATTGAGAATCCCCATTCCGGAGCCGATCAGCGAGGCGAGCGGCATGATGGCGACGCAGCCGATGTCCTCGAGTCGCTTGGCGACGATCGGATCGTCGCTCGTATACACCATCACCTTGAAGCCTTCGCGCACCAGGGTTTCCGCGGCGCTGAGCGTTTCCACGATGTTCGGGTAGAGCGTGTTCGGGTCGCCGAGGACTTCCAGCTTCACCAGATCATGACCGTCCAGCAGCTCGCGCGCGAGGCGCAAGGTGCGCACCGCGTCCTCCGCGCTGTAGCAGCCGGCGGTGTTCGGCAGGATGGTGTATCGGCTGAGCGGCAAGGCCCCGAGCAGCGAGGGCTCGTCCGCGTTCTGGCCGATGTTGGTGCGGCGGATCGCGACGGTGACGATTTCGGCGCCGCTCGCTTCCACCGCGCGGCGCGTCTCGTCGAAATCCTTGTACTTGCCCGTTCCGATCAGCAGGCGCGAGCGATACGCCTGCCCGGCGATGAGGAGCGGATCGGCGATCTGGTCGGCGAGCCGCGTCGGGGCGTTCATCGCGCTAGCCTCCGCCGACGGCCACGACGATTTCAAGGGCGTCGCCCTCGGCGAGCCGCGTGTCTGCATACTGGCTTCGCGGCACGATCTCGCCGTTCTTTTCGACGGCCACCCGCTTTCCGGCGAGCTCGAGCGCTTCGAGGAGATGCGCGACGTTCGAGCCCGGCTCCAGACGCCGTGCTTGACCGTTTACGGAAAGTTGAATCACGTTGAAACCTAGGGGCGGACCGGTAGAATTATCTTACCATGCGGGTATCGATCGAAGGTAAGGTGGACAAGCCTTAGGATTGATGACCACGCCGAGTGCCATGCTTTCCCACAATTTTGCCGAAGTCAAGAAACTGCGCTCCGCCGGGAATTTCGCTTCCGCCTTGCCGCTCGTCCACTCGAGCAAAATAGAATCCGACGAAGACGCGTTCGAAGCGATGATTTGCCTGTTCGTCTCGGGGAATCTCGAGGCGGTCCTCGGGCAGGTCGGCAGACACGAATGGAAGAGCAAATGGTCGCGCAACGCAAGCCAGGCGCTGGTCGGCCTGATTGCCCATAAGGACAGCCGGGAGGCGCTGTCACTGGCGAGAGCCGCGGTGAGCGAACCCGGCGTCACCTACGACGCAGTCGCGCTGTACCTGATCCTCCTGCACGCCAACAGACTGATCGACGAGGCTCAGGCGTACATTCGGGGGAGGTTGCAGGACCCGCCGCCCGGCGAGGTGCTTCTGTACATCGCATTGGCGGAAATCGCCTGGGCGACGAGCAACTGGGCCGGCGCTTACTCGCTTGCCTTGTCGGTTCTGTCGCGGGACATGAACAATTTTCGGGCGCTCCTGATTTCAAGCCTCGCCGGCTATGAGCTGGGAAACATCCACGAATCCCTGGGATACGCGATCAGGGCCCATCGGATCGCGCAGGCGGTGCCGGCCGTTGCCCTGCAGCTGATGCGCTGCCAGAACAAGATCGGGGACTACTATGCCGCGATAGCGGCATTCAACGGACTGGGCGGCGCGGAAAGGGTCCCTCCCGAGTTTCACGCGGAACTGGGCGTTGCCTATTCCGGATTGGGCGATCGGGAGAAGGCTGTCGATGCCTACAAGAAGGCGCTCTCCACGGAACGCAAGCCGATCCTCGCCTTGCGCAATTTGCTGGAGCTCTACGTGAATTCAGGGGCGGGCGAAGACCTGCGCAGGTTCGTGAA
>VBCT01000184.1 GCA_005882235.1 Betaproteobacteria bacterium | reverse complement strand
CGAGCAGGCGGATTCGGGCAAGCCGACCGTGGTGGCCGACCCGGAGGGTCGGGCGGCGGAGATCTACAGGGCGATCGGGCGCAGGCTTGCGATCAAGATCGCGGAGTCCGCCAGGGACATGACCTCGAAGTTTCCGAACATCGTCGTGTCCAAGAACACCTGAGGGGCTCGCCACCGATGAGCATCAAGTCGGACAAGTGGATCCGCCGAATGGCGGCCGAGCGCCGCATGATCGAGCCGTTCGAGCCGCGGCAGGTGAAGGAGCTCAAGGGCCAGCGCATCGTTTCCTACGGCACCTCGAGCTACGGTTACGACATCCGTTGCTCGAATGAATTCAAGCTGTTCACGAATCTCAACTCGACCATCGTCGACCCCAAGAATTTCGACGACAAGTCCTTCGTGGACGTCAAAGGCGACTCCTGCATCATTCCGCCCAACTCCTTTGCTTTGGCGCGAACCGTCGAGTACTTCCGCATCCCCCGGAACGTGCTCACCATCTGCCTGGGGAAATCGACCTACGCCCGCTGCGGGATCATTGTCAACGTCACGCCGCTTGAGCCCGAATGGGAGGGGCACGTCACGCTGGAGTTCTCCAACACCACGCCGCTGCCCGCCAAGATCTACGCGAACGAGGGCGTGGCCCAAGTGATCTTCATCGAATCCGACGAGGTCTGCGAGACCTCCTACAAGGACCGCGGCGGGAAATACCAGGGACAGAAGGGCGTCACACCGCCCAAGATCTGAATTCACCCCCACTCCCTATTGCGTTTCGGGTTCGTCACGCCTACCATTGGTTGTGGTCTAACCGCGGCGGAGCGAGCCGCCGGCGCGCGCGGGAGGCGCGCAGAATGGCGAAAATTCAGCTTGATTTCGGAAGCGCAAACCCTATAATCGCCCCCATACGGGCTCCGGTTCGGTTGTCTGCAAAGCGGACGGTCAAACCCGGGCCCAATGCTTTTGGAGATCGGATTTTGGACTGCAAACCACCCGAAAAGGAGGTCATCATGACAAGCAAGAGAGAGCACTGCGGCTCGCAGGATTTTTTCGCACTCGACATTCCCGTAACCTAGGTTCGTCCTGGAGACCCAAACGATGCAGATGCGTGCCGGCGTAGCTAAAAAGACCATCCGATCCATCCGACAGCAGGCATTCGAAGCAACCCACCTCTTCGACTCGCACCCCGAGTCGAGCCTGGATTTCGAGAAAGTCCGGGCGGCAGTCAAAGACGGCTACGACAAGCCGTTCCTCCTGATCGATTCCGCGATCGTCCGCGAGAAGACTAGGCGCTTCACGGCGGTGATGCCGCGCGTGCTACCGCACTACGCGGTCAAGGCCAACCCCGATCCCCGCGTCCTCAAGCTCATGCTCGAGGAAGGCGCCGGATTCGAGATCGCTTCCATCGCCGAGCTGGACCTCCTCCTCGCCCTGGGCGTTCCCGCGGCCGATGTCTTCTACTCCAATCCGGTTAAATCGCGCGACCAGATCGCCTACACCGCCTCGAGGGGCGTCCAGTGGTACGTGATCGATTCGGTCGAGGAGCTGAAGAAAATCCAATCGATCAAGGCGGACGCCAAGCTCTACCTGCGCGTCGACACGCCCAATATCGGCAGCGACTGGCCCCTCGCCGGCAAGTTCGGCGCCCATGCCTCCGAGGTGCGTGACATCGTCGTGACCGCGGCGAAACTCGAGGTCGACCTCGCGGGCGTGGCCTTCCACGTGGGCTCGCAGTGCCGCAACCCCGAAAACTGGCGCGTCGGCATCGAAAAATCGCGCGCGGTTTTCGACCAGATGCTGAAAGCAGGTCTCAATCCGCGGCTTTTGAACATCGGCGGGGGTTTCCCGGTGAGGCACGTCAAGCCCATTCCCGCGATCGAGGTGATCGGCGAGGTCGTCAACCGGGCGCTGGACGCGTTTCCCGCCGCAGTGAGGGTGATCGCCGAGCCGGGCCGGTTCCTGGTCTCCGACGCCGGCTATTTCGTCTGCCGCATCATGGGGACGGCGACCCGCGCGAACAAGCGTTGGATGCATCTGGACGCCGGGCTTTTCGGCGGCATCATCGAGACAGCCGAAGGGCTCAAGTACAAGATCCGCACCGACCGCGCCGGACCGGACATCCCCTGGAACGTTGCAGGACCCACCTGCGATTCGATCGACGTGGTGATGCGCGACGAGCCGCTCCCTTCCGATCTGCAGGAAGGCGACTATATTTACCTCAGGAACGCCGGCGCCTACACCACGGCCTACGCGAGCGGCTTCAACGGCTTCCCGCTGCCAGAGATCCGCGTGATCTGACGCCCCGGGCGCGCAGCAAAGGGCGGGCCGCGAGCCCGGGCTCGGGGTGGCGCCCGCTAGAACAGCACGCCCTTCGCGGCGGCCTGAGAGGAGCGGTGGACACCAGTTTGTCGCAAGCGAGCATCTTGATCGTCGATGATGACTCGAGGAGTCTCTTTGCCCTGCAAGAACTCCTGCAAAGCGCGACGCAAAAAGTCGTTCTTGCAAATTCGGGCGAGGAAGCTCTGCAATGCGTTTTGAAAGAGGACTTCGCAGCCATTCTCCTGGATGCGCGCATGCCGGGGGTGGATGGCTTCGAGACCGCCAGATTGATCAGGGAGCGCGAACGATCGCGGCACACCCCGATCATCTTCCTGACTGGCGCCGCCGAGGACGTGCACTCGGTGTTTCGCGGGTACGAAGCAGGGGCCGTGGACTACATCGTCAAGCCGCTGGTGCCGGAAATCCTGAAATCCAAGTTGTCGGTTTTCGTAGAGCTCTACAACAAGAATGCGGTGTTGATTCGGGAGATAGCCGAACGCACGCGGGCCGAAGAGCAGCTGAGGAAATCGGAGGAGAATTTGCGTGCGCTGGCGGCTCATCTGCAATCCGTGCGCGAGGAGGAGTGGACGCGGATCGCGCGCGAGATTCATGACGAGCTCGGTCAGTCGCTGACGGGGCTGAAAATGGATTTGACCTGGGTGGCGAACAGGCTGCCTGTTGATCAGCGAGTGCTCGCCGAGAAGACGAAGTCGATGTCCGGCCTGATCGACAACACCATCCAGTCTGTCCGCAAGATCGCCTCCAGGCTGCGGCCGGAGGTACTGGATCAGCTGGGGCTGACCGCCGCCATCGGCTGGCATGCAGGAGATTTCCGCAAGCGCACCGGCATCCGGTGCAAGCTCTCTCTTCCTTCTGACACGCCGATGCTCGATCGCGAACGTGCAACGGCCGCGTTCCGTATTTTCCAGGAATTGCTGACGAACGTCGCGCGCCACGCGGGCGCGACCAGGATCGATGTTGCGGTGCAGGCAGAATCCGGCGCTCTCGTGTTGACGGTCGAAGACAACGGCAAAGGCATCGCGGAATCTGCGATCTACGACCCGAAATCGTTGGGGCTTTTGGGAATGCGGGAGCGCGTGCTTCCGTTTGGCGGGGCCATTGAAATCGCCGGGGCTCAGGGCAAGGGGACCAAGGTGAGAGTGTCCATCCCCCTCGGCTTGAAGTAGAATTTGTGACCGCACCTGCGGCGACCCAGTGCCGCAACCCGTTGTGTTGTGGGAATCGCTTCCGGGGAGGCTACGCCATGAGAATTCTAATCGCGGACGACCACGCGGTCGTTCGGCGTGGTCTGAGAGAGATCCTCGCCTCGGAGCACGACATGGACGTGGTCGGCGAGGCCAAGAACGGCGATGAAGCGCTCGAGCTCGTTCGCAAGCTCGACTGGGACGTCGCCGTTCTCGACTTCTCCATGCCCGGCCGAAGCGGGGTGGAGCTGATCAAGGAGATAAAACGCCGGCACCCGGGTCGTCCGGTCCTCGTTCTGAGCATGCTCCCCGAAGAGGCGCATGCCGCGCAAGTGTTCAAGGCGGGTGGCTCGGGCTACATCAACAAGGAAAGCGCAGGCGAGGAGCTGACGGCCGCCATCCGCAAAGTGGCAAACGGGGGCAAGTATGTCAGTGCGAACTTTGCGGAAAAACTGGCAACCGATCTCGCCCCCGACGCCGAAAAACCTCTTCACGAGTCTCTTTCCGACCGCGAGTACCGGGTGATGTGGCTGCTCGCCTCGGGCAAGCAGATCAACCAGATTGCGTCGGAAATGTTTCTGAGCCCCAGCACCATCAGTACCTACCGGGCGCGCATTCTCAAGAAACTGAAGCTGACGGACAACGCCGCGCTTGTCCGTTACGCGGTCAAGCAACAGCTCATCTAGGTGCGTCGTCGCGCAGCTACACCGAGTCACCGACTCGCTACAAAAAGATCAAGCTTTCGCGATAGTGAGCGGAAGGCTGGCGCACTATCATGATTTCTCGCCGGTTGGGTACTGTCGAAGGGAGCCATTTAGATCATGGGCGGCGGCGCCATACTCGTAGTCGAAGATGAACCCATCACGCAGAAGCTGATCGCGGTCAACCTCGAGCGTGCCGGGCACAAGGTGATGCGCGCGGGCAGCGTGCCCGAGGCCGTAGCGGCCATCCGCGAGGTACTGCCGGATCTGGTGCTCCTCGATTGGATCCTTCCCAACGCGACCGGAGTGAGTTTTGCGAGGCAACTGCGCACCGATCAGCGTACCAAGGACATCCCGATCATCATGCTGACGGGCCGTACACAAGAAACGGACAAGGTAACGGGGCTCGAAGCCGGAGCGGATGATTACATCACCAAGCCGTTCTCCCCACGCGAGTTGCTCGCGCGAATCAAGGCGGTGATACGCCGGCGCGCGCCCCTCCTGAGCGACGAGGTCGTGGAAATCGCAGGCCTCAGGCTGGATCCGGCCGCACATCGGATTACAGGTAACGGTCAAAAAATCGATCTCAAGGCTACCGAGTTTCGTCTGCTGCATTTTTTCATGACTCACCCCGATCGGATCTACAGCCGCGCCCAGCTTCTCGACGAAGTCTGGGGAGACCACGTTTTTGTGGAGGAGCGCACCGTGGACGTCCACATCCGCAGAGTGCGGCAGGTGCTCGCCCCGAGCCATCACGAAGGTCTGATCGAGACCGTGCGCGGAATGGGCTACCGCTTCCGCCGCCAGCTGACCTGAGGCCCGCGCTCCCGCGCCGGGTTTTCCGCCGCTGGTGGGCTATCCGCTCGATGGAGTTCGCAGCTGGCGGCGCACTTTGGAAAGCGCGCCCGGGGCAGCTCAGAAGGCTTCCTGCTTTTTGAGCAAGACAAAGATCGTCTTCACCACTATCTGCAAATCGAGCTGCAGAGACCAATTTCTCAGGTAATCGAGATCATGCTCGATTCGCAATTGCATCTTGTCGAGCGTGTCGGTCTCCCCGCGCAAACCGTTGACCTGCGCCAGCCCGGTGATGCCCGGCTTGACTTTGTGCCGGATCATGTAGCCCTTGATCAACCGGCGGTATATCTCGTTGTGCGCCACCGCGTGGGGGCGCGGGCCGACGACGCTCATGCGGCCCTGCAGCACGTTGAAAAACTGCGGCAGCTCGTCGAGCGAGCGCTGCCGCAGAAACGCGCCGAAACGGGTCACGCGCCGGTCATCGCGCGTGGCCTGCTTTATCACATTCCCGTCTTCGAGCACGGTCATCGTGCGGAACTTGTAGACGACGAACTCTTTGCCGTCGAGTCCGT
>VBCT01000183.1 GCA_005882235.1 Betaproteobacteria bacterium | reverse complement strand
CGTGGGCGGTGATCCCTTTCGGCCCGGAGGCGGTGCTCGCCGACATCAACGCGGGGCTCCTCTACGTGATGGCGATCACCTCGATGGGCGTCTACGGAATCATCATCGCCGGCTGGGCCTCCAACTCGAAGTACGCGTTTCTCGGCGCCATGCGCTCCGCAGCCCAGATCGTCGCCTACGAGATCGCGATGGGCTTCGCGCTGGTGTGCGTGCTCCTGGTTTCCCAGAGCCTCAACCTCACCGACATCGTCGCGGGGCAGCAGCGCGGCTATTTCGCGCACAAGGGACTCAATTTCCTCTCCTGGAACTGGCTGCCGCTCGCGCCCATGTTCCTGGTGTACTTCATCTCGGGCGTGGCCGAGACCAATCGCGCGCCGTTCGACGTCGCGGAAGGCGAGTCCGAGATCGTCGCCGGGTTCCATGTCGAATATTCCGGCATGCCCTTCGCGCTGTTTTTCCTGGGCGAATACGCCAACATGATCCTCGTGTCTACGCTCGCCACCGTCATGTTTCTCGGCGGCTGGACGGCACCCTTCGATGCGCCGCTCCTCAACGCAATCCCGCCGTTCGCGTGGCTGTTCGCCAAGATCTTCTTCATGGTGTCGCTGCTCCTGTGGTTCAGGGCGACGTTCCCGCGCTACCGCTACGACCAGATCATGCGGCTCGGCTGGAAGGTGTTCATCCCCGCGACGCTCGTGTGGCTGGTGGTGATCGCCGTGTGGATGCAGACGCCGTGGAATATCTGGTGATTCCGTGATCGATAACATGATCGAAAGAGCGCGCGAATTCTTCAAGAGCATTCTGCTGCTCGAGCTGGCGAAGGGAATGGCGCTCACCGGGCGCCATCTCTTCAGGCGCAAGATCACGGTGCAGTTTCCGGAGGAGAAGACCCCGATGAGCCCGCGCTTCCGCGGGCTGCACGCCCTGCGCCGCTACCCGAACGGCGA
Organism: Betaproteobacteria bacterium; assembly: GCA_005882235.1. Classification (GTDB taxonomy): domain Bacteria; phylum Pseudomonadota; class Gammaproteobacteria; order Burkholderiales; family SG8-39; genus VBDM01. Next base: position 5,948 of record VBCT01000183.1, on the reverse strand, counting down.
GGAGCGCTGCATCGCCTGCAAGCTGTGCGAGGCCGTTTGCCCGGCGCTTGCGATCACGATCGAGTCCGAGCAGCGCTCCGACGGCACCCGCCGGACCACGCGCTACGACATCGATCTCACCAAGTGCATCTTCTGCGGGCTTTGCGAGGAGTCCTGCCCCGTGGATTCGATCGTCGAGACGCGCATCCTCGAGTATCACGGCGAGAAGCGCGGCGACCTGTACTACACCAAGGAAATGCTGCTCGCGGTGGGCGACCGGTACGAGGAGCAGATCGCCAAGGACCGCGCCGCGGATGCGGCCTACCGCTGATCATGTTCGAGGCCGCGGTTTTCTGGTTCTTCGCGGTGATTCTGGTGATCGCTGCGATCTGCGTGATCACGGCGCGCAATCCGGTTCACTCGGCGCTGTTCCTGGTGCTCGCCTTCTTCACCGCCGCGGGGCTGTGGATGCTGCTGCGCGCTGAGTTCCTCGCGATTGCCCTCGTGCTCGTCTACGTCGGCGCGGTGATGGTGCTGTTCCTGTTCGTCGTCATGATGCTCGACGTCAATCTCGAGCAGTTGCGCGCGGGCTTCTGGGGAAACCTGCCCCTCGCGCTCGCGGTGGGCGCGGTCATGGTCGTGGAGATGATCGCGATCATCGTCCGGGGTTTTGTCGAGACGCGCGCGCCCGGCGATCCCGGCTCCGGCTACAGCAACACCAAGGCGCTCGGGCACGTGCTCTATACCGACTACGCCTATCCGCTCGAGCTCGCGGCGGTGCTGCTTCTGGTGGCCATTGTCGTCGCGATCGCGCTGACGCTCAGAAAGCGCAAGGACACGAAATACCAGGACCCGGCCCGGCAGGTCGCCGTCAGGCGCGGCGACCGGGTACGCCTGGTTTCGATGCCGGCGGAAAAGAAAGAATAAGCATACCTTGCTGTCACTGTCGCACTTTCTCGTCCTCGGCGCGGTGCTGTTCGCGATCAGCATTGTCGGGATCTTTCTCAACCGCAAGAACGTCATCATCCTGCTGATGGCGATCGAGCTGATGCTGCTCGCCGTCAACATGAACTTCATCGCCTTTTCGCATTACCTCGGCGACATTGCCGGGCAGGTGTTCGTGTTCTTCATCCTGACGGTGGCGGCGGCTGAATCGGCGATCGGCCTGGCGATCCTCGTCGTGCTGTTCCGCAATCTGCAGACCATCAACGTCGACGATCTCGACAACCTGAAAGGGTGACATGACGGACCTGCAGCTCTGCCTGCTCGTGCCGCTCGCCCCGCTTGCCGGGGCTATCGTCGCGGGCCTCGGAGGCAGGAGAATCGGGCGCTCCGGGGCGCATTGGGTCACGATCATCGGGGTGGCGATCTCCTTCGCCGCCTCCTGCCTGATCTTCGTCGACGTGCTGGATGGCGCGGTGTTCAACGGACCGGTCTATACCTGGCTCGTGTCGGACGGGACCCGGTTCGAGATCGGCTTCCTGATCGACCGCCTGTCCGCCCTCATGATGGTGGTGGTGAGCTTCGTGTCGCTGATGGTCCACGTCTACACCATCGGATACATGGCCGACGATCCGGGCTACCAGCGTTTCTTCGCCTACATCGCGCTCTTTACCTTCTCGATGCTGATGCTGGTGATGGCGAACAACTTCCTGCAGCTTTTCTTCGGCTGGGAGGCGGTGGGCCTGGTTTCGTATCTTCTCATCGGCTTTTGGTATACGCGGCCGAGCGCGATCTACGCGAACCTGAAGGCTTTCCTAGTCAACCGCGTCGGCGATTTCGGCTTCCTGCTCGCCATAGCGCTCGTGCTCGCGTATTTCGGCACGCTCGACTACGCGGCCGTTTTTTCCCGGGCCCCGGCAATGGCCGGAACGACGATCGAGGTCGTCCCCGGGGCGCCGTGGCTGCTCCTCTCGGCGATCTGCATCGGGCTCTTCATCGGCGCGATGGGCAAGTCGGCGCAATTTCCGCTGCATGTGTGGCTTCCCGACTCGATGGAGGGTCCCACGCCGATTTCGGCCCTGATCCACGCCGCCACCATGGTGACGGCGGGCATCTTCATGGTGGCGCGGATGTCGCCGCTGTTCGAGCTCTCGCAGACCGCGCTCGCGCTCATGCTCGTGGTCGGCGGGATCACCGCCTTTTTCATGGCCTTGATCGCGGTCGTCCAGTACGACATCAAGCGCGTGGTGGCCTATTCGACCCTCTCGCAGCTCGGATACATGACCGTGGCGCTCGGCGCCTCGGCGTATTCCGCGGCGATCTTCCACCTCATGACCCACGCGTTCTTCAAGGCCCTGCTTTTCCTGGGCGCGGGCTCGGTCATCATCGCCCTGCACCACGAGCAGGACATGCGCAGGATGGGCGGATTGTGGAAGCACATGCCCTGGACCTACGGCACGGTCCTGATCGGCGCGATCGCGAGCGTGGGCGTGCCTGGTTTTGCCGGTTTTTTTTCAAAGGACGCGATTATCGAGGCAGTGCACCTGTCCAAGACTCCCGGTGCAGGCTTCGCGTGGCTCGCGGTCACGGCATGCGTGTTCGTGACCGCCTTCTACACCTTCCGCCTCGTGTTCTACGCGTTTCACGGGAAGGAGCGCTTCGAGTCGCACGATCATGCCCCGCACGAGTCGCCCGCGGTGGTCACCGTGCCGCTCGTGCTCCTCGCCATTCCCTCGATCTGCGCGGGCTGGCTGATCGGGCCGGTGCTGTTCGGCGACTACTTCGGTGGATCGATCGCGATCGCGCCCTCGCACCCGGGCCTGCGCGAAATGGCCGAGGAATTCCACGGGGTGCTGCCTATGATGGCTCACGCGGTCAGGACGATCCCGTTCTGGCTGACAGCGGCCGGGATCGCCGCGGCCTGGTACCTCTACATCCTCAAGCCCGAGTTGCATGCGAGGCTGCGGAAAAAGGCCGGCGTGCTCGTCACCGTCCTCGAAGAGAAATACGGCTTCGACCGTTTCTACGACTGGTTCTTCGCGGGGGGCGCGCGCAGGTTCGGCAACGGCCTTTGGAGATTCGGCGACGTGACCGTGATCGACGGCCTGATGGTGAACGGCTCGGCGAGCCTCATCGGGTGGTTCGCCGGCCTGGTGCGGCTGGTCCAGTCCGGATTCATCTACCACTACGCATTTTTCATGATCATCGGCGTTTCCATGCTGCTCACCTACTTCATCTTTTTCAGAGGGACGCTCGTCCCGTAGGAACAAATGCCTTCTCACTGGCTCAGCCTCGCCGTCTGGGTCCCGATCGTTGCGGGCCTCGTCGTGCTCGCCGTCGGCGACAGGAACCTGCGCGAGGCAAGGGCGATCTCGCTTCTCGGAGCGATCGTCGGCTTTCTCGTGACGATTCCGCTCGTCTCCGGCTTCCAGACGGGAACGAGCGCCATGCAGTTCGTGGAGCTCGCGCCCTGGATCCCGCGCTTCAACGTCAACTACCATCTCGGCGTCGACGGCATTTCGGTCCTGTTCATCCTGCTGAACAGCTTCGTCACCGTGCTGGTCGTGCTTGCCGGCTGGGAGGTGATACAAAAAAAAGTGGCCCAGTATATGGCTGCGTTCCTGGTCATGTCCGGCCTTCTGAACGGCACCTTCGCGGCCCTCGACGCCGTGCTCTTCTACGTTTTCTTCGAGGCGACGCTGATCCCGATGTATCTGGTCATCGGGGTCTGGGGCGGGCCCAACCGCGTCTACGCCGCGGTGAAATTCTTCTTGTACACCCTGTTAGGGTCGCTCCTGATGCTGATCGCCTTTCTCTACCTCTACCAGAAATCGGGGGGCAGCTTTTCGGTCCTCGATTACCACAAGCTGCCGCTGCCCTTGAACGCGCAGATCCTGCTCTTCATCGCGTTTCTCATGGCGTTCGCGGTAAAGGTGCCGATGTGGCCCGTGCACACCTGGCTCCCGGACGCCCACGTCGAGGCGCCGACCGGGGGTTCGGCGGTGCTGGCGGCGATCCTGCTGAAGCTCGGCGCATACGGCTTCGTGCGCTTTTCGCTCCCCATCCTGCCGGATGCGAGCCATTACCTCGCGGGCTTCATGATCACGCTGTCGCTCATCGCCATCATCTACATCGGCCTCGTGGCCCTCGTGCAGACCGACATGAAGAAGCTGATCGCGTACTCGTCGATCTCGCACATGGGCTTCGTGACCCTGGGCTTCTTCATCTTCAACGCCTATGGCATGGAAGGGGGCCTCGTGCAGATGATCTCGCACGGATTCGTCTCCGCGGCCCTGTTCCTGTGTGTGGGCGTGCTCTACGACCGGATGCATTCGCGCAATATCGCCGACTACGGCGGCGTCGTGAACACCATGCCGCGGTTCGCCGCGCTGATGATGCTGTTCGCGATGGCGAACTGCGGGCTGCCCGCGACGAGCGGCTTCGTCGGCGAGTTCATGGTGATCATGGGCGCGATGAAGTTCAATTTCTGGATCGCGTTCCTCGCCGGAACGACGCTCGTCTTCGGCGCCGCCTACACGCTGTGGATGTACAAGCGCCTGATCTTCGGCGAGGTGGCCAACCGGCACTGGTCCTCGGGCTGCTCGCGATCGCCGTGCTTTGGCTGGGCCTGCATCCCGCTCCCTTCACCGAGATCATGCACGCCTCGGTGAACGACCTGCTCAGGCACCTGGCGGTGAGCAAGCTGTGAAAGGCAAGGAGAAATGCTGACCCGCCTCCCCATCATGCTGCTCGCGTATCCGGAGATCTTCCTGCTCGCGGCCGGGTGCGCGATCCTCGTGATCGACCCTTTTCTGAAGGACGCAAGACGCTGGGTCTCCTATGCCCTGTCGCTCGCCGCGCTGCTCGGATGCGCGGTGCTCACGACGATCGTCACGGGCATGACCGGCGGGCAGCTCGCCACCACGTTCAACGGCATGTTCGTCTCGGACATGATGGCCAGCACGCTCAAGATGTTCACGTACATCGTGGTGGCGCTGTGTCTGGTGTATTCGCGCGTCTACATGGCCGAGCGCGGCCTGTACCGCGGCGAATACTTCGCGCTGGCGCTGTTCGCCACGCTGGGGATGATGGTGATGATCTCCGCCAACCACTTCCTCACGCTCTACCTGGGCCTGGAGCTCATGTCGCTGTGCCTGTATTCCCTGGTCGCCCTCAACCGCGATTCCGCGGTCTCGAGCGAAGCGGCGATGAAGTACTTCGTGCTGGGCGCGATCATGTCGATGATCTACGGCGTCACGGGCACGCTCGAGATCACCGAGGTTGCCAGGGGCGCGGCCCGCGTCCTGCAGGGCGACCATCCCTCCAAGACCGTGCTCGCCTTCGGGCTGGTGTTCGTCGTCTCGGGACTCGCGTTCAAGGTAGGCGTGGTGCCCTTTCACATGTGGATCCCCGACGTGTACCACGGCGCGCCGTCGGCCGTGACGCTCTTCATCAGCACAGGACCCAAGCTCGCGGCGTTCGCGATGGCGATCCGGCTGCTGGTGAACGCGCTGCAGCCGCTTTCGGGCGACACGCCGCAGTTCCCGAGCGGCTGGCAGGACATGCTCGTCGTCCTGTCGCTGCTGTCCATGGCGATCGGCAATCTCGCCGCGATCGCGCAGAGCAACATCAAGCGCATGCTCGCCTATTCGACCATCTCGCACATGGGCTTCATGCTGCTCGGCCTGCTGTCGGGAATCGTCGGCGGGAATGCGCTTTCGGCGGCCGAGGCCTGGAGCTCGGCCATGTTCTACGCCGTCGTGTACGTGCTGATGAGCCTGGGGTCGTTCGGCATGGTGGTGTTCCTCTCGCGCGCTGGCTTCGAGGCCGAGCGAATCGAGGATTTCAGGGGGCTGAACGCGCGCAGCCCCTGGTTCGCGTTCATCATGCTGCTCCTGATGTTCTCCCTCGCGGGCATTCCGCCCACGGTGGGTTTCTACGCAAAGCTCTCGGTGCTCCAGGCGGTGCTCGGGGCCGGACACGTGTGGCTCGCGCTGGTCGCCGTGCTGTTCGCGCTGGTGGGGACG
>VBCT01000182.1 GCA_005882235.1 Betaproteobacteria bacterium | reverse complement strand
GCACGAACACGTGCAGGCCGGTCTTGCCCGAGGTCTTCACCACCGCTTCCAGGCTCATGCTCGCGAGCAGCTCGCGCAAGGCGAACGCGACCTCCTTGCCCTTCTCGAAGGCGACGGTGTTGAGCTCGGGCTCGTCGCCCGGCGCCTCCTTCCCCGAGTAGATGTAGGGATCGATGTCGAAGACGACGTAGTCGGGATAGTTGAGGATCGAGCCCTCGAGCGCGGCGAGCGAGGAGGAAGAGTCGGTGCTCTGCGTCGCCGCGTCGGGCCCGGGCTTGGCGCGCGAGTGCCACACGTGGAATTCGAGCGTTCCCGACTGCGCGAGCCAAAGGAGCGTCGCGAGGTTGTCGCACAGGAGGTAGTCGTGCCGCTCGTCCTTGTGCTCCGAGAAGATGGTGATCTTCCTTGCGAAGGGAGGCAGCTCCGGGTCCCAGTGCTTCTGGTAGAAGCGCTCGCCCGCGATGCCCTCGGGCATGCGGATCATGGTGAGCGGCCGGTCCGCGAGGTGCGTGAGCATGAAGGGCGAGACCTGCGCGAAGTAGCGCAGCAGGTCGCGCTTGGTGATCGCCGGCTGCTTCAGCGCCGCGTCGGCCGGCCAGTAGACGCGGTCGAGATGCGTGAGCTTCAGCGCCTGCCGTCCCACCGCGATTGTGAGGGCAGTCTTCTTGTTGTCGAGCTGGCGCAGCACGGCGTCGACCTCGCTGTCGGCGGAGTGGGGGGCCGCCTCCGCAATAGGGCGCGCCGCCGCGCGAGGCTCGGTCCGGCGCACCGATTTCGGATCGACATCGTCGCGCAGCCGGAGGAACACCGGGGCGCGAAGCATCCCGTCCGGGGTCCATTGCTGGAACTCCACCTCCGCGACCAGCTCGGGCCTGATCCAACTGGTTGGGCTGTGCAGCTCGGGCTCTTCGGCGAAGGGGCAGGCGTCGACGTGCAGTTTCTCGCAGCGCGCCTTTACCTGGGCGAGCGTGCGATCGTCGAACCCCGAGCCGACGTGCCCGCAGTAGCGCAGCCCGCCCTCGTCCCAGTAGCCGAGCAGCAGGGCGCCGAGCGGCGCGCGCGAGCCCTTGCCCTTCGTGATTCCGCCGACGACGAACTCGGCGCTCCTGGTAGGCTTGATCTTTACCCAGGCCGGCGAGCGCTTGCCGGCTTCGTATTTGCTGTCCTTGCGCTTGGCGATGACGCCTTCGAAGCCGCTCGCGAGCGCCGCCTTGTACAGCGCCTCGCCGTCCTCCTCCGCGTGGACGAGCTGCACGTGGGGCGATGGCAGGACGCATTGCTCGAGCCAGCGCCTGCGGTCCGCGTAGTGCGCTCCGCGCGTGTCGAGCCCGGCGAAATGCAACAGGTCGAAGCAGAAAAAGACGACCGGCGTCGCCCGGTCGGCGGCCGCGATCTCGCGCTCCGTTTTCAGCTGCACGCGCTCCTGGAGCGCGGCGAATGAGGGGCGGCCGTCGGCGCCGAAAGCGGCGACTTCGCCGTCGAGCACCATGCCTTTCACCGCCTGCTGCGTGAGCTCTGCGGCGAGCTTCGGGAACGAGCCGGTCAGGTCGAGGCCCCGCCGCGAGCGCAGCCTCACCTCCTTGTCGTCGATGAAGGCGAGCACGCGGTAGCCGTCGAGCTTGGGCTCCCACATCCAGCCGGCACCGCCGAACGGTGCGCTGTCGCGCTGCTCGGCAAGCATGGGCAGGAGCTTCGCCGGCAGCGCTTCTTTTTTTCCCGAGAGGACGAGCTGCGATGCGGGCATGCGTCGTACCGGCAGGGCCTTGAGGTTCTCGACCATAAGGCCGGAGAGGACCGAGTGATCCTTCCCGGTGACGTCGGTTTCGGCGACAAAGCGGTCCTTGTGCTTGATGAGCAGCCAGTCCTTCGGGTTCCTGGCCGTGCGGACCAGCGCGAAGGAGCCTTTGAGCTTGGCGCCGCGAAGCGTGACGCTCAGCTTGCCCGCCGCGATGCCCTCCCTGACGAGGCGCTCGGCGTGCGCGCGGTCGTGGTACCAATGTCCCTTCCGATCCTCGTCGGGTGTATACGGGCCGCAGTCCCACACGATCACTTCGCCCGCGCCGTACTGCTTCGGGGGAATCACGCCCTCGAACGAGGCGTAGTCGTAAGGGTGGTCCTCGGTCATGACCGCGAGGCGCTTGTCCGCGGGGTTGAGCGACGGGCCTCGGGGAACGGCCCAGGACTTGAGCACGCCGTCGCACTCCAGCCTGAAGTCGTAGTGCAGCTGGCGCGCCGAGTGCTTCTGGACCACGAAAAGGAGCAGTCCCTCGCCCGGTGCGGGCGCGGGGGCGGGCTCGGGCGTCGCGTCGAAGGCGCGCTTCTTGGAATATTCGTCCAGGAGCGCTGCAGTCGCCGACGGGTCGGCCAGCACGACGCGCTTGGCTTTGGGCATGCGAGAGATTCTAGCTTGCCGGATCGCGCGTGGGTGCTGGACAATCCACCCATGACGCAGCTCCTCGCCGGAACCAGCGGCTTCTCCTACAAGGAGTGGCTCGGCAAGTTCTACCCTGAAAAGCATCCCGCGGACGCGATGCTGCGCTACTATTCCGGGCATTTCGCGACGGTCGAGATCAACAACACCTTCTACCGCATGCCCGCCGAGACGATGCTCGCGCGCTGGGCCGAAGAGGTTCCCGAAAATTTCGCCTTTACGCTTAAGGCGCCGAGGCGCATCACCCACGAGCTGCGCTTGAAGGAGTGCGAGACCCACGTCGCCGAGTTCCTGAGACGCGCCCAGGCGCTGGGCGGCAAGCTCGGGCCCCTGCTGTTCCAGCTGCCGCCTTACCTGAAGAAGGACCTGCCCCGGCTGCGCGATTTCCTCGCGCTCTTGCCCGCGGGCCGGCCTGCCGCCTTCGAGTTCCGCAACGCGTCCTGGCAGGACGGGGAGGTCTACGAGGCGCTGCGCGCGAAGGGCGCGATGCTGTGCTATACCGACACCGAGGAAGGCGTCTCGCCGCCTGTCGTCGCGACCGCCGGCAGCGGCTACCTGCGCCTGCGGCGCACCCATTACGAAGAGTCGGATCTCGGCGACTGGGCCGAGCGCATCGCGGCGCTGCGCCTGGAGCGCGCTTACGTCTATTTCATGCACGAGGACGACGCGCTCGGCACGGTGTTCGCCCGCAAGCTGATGGAACAGTGGAAACAGCGGAGCCCAAAATGACCGAAGCGGCGCCCGCGGTCGGTGCGATCGGCCGCCTCAAGCTCTACTACGAAAGGAACGAGCAGAGGATCGCCGTCCTTTCCTTCATCTGCGGCTTCCTCTTCGACATCCTCATGGTCGACCGCGCCGATTCCTGGGAGGCGATCGGCCAGCAGGTCCTCTATCTCGCGGTGATCCTCGCGGCGCTGACGCAGATGTTCTTCGAGGAAGGCAAACCGCTCGAAACCGGGACACTGTTCGTGGTCAAGCGCTGGTATTACCAGTATCGATCAGCGATCATTCACTTTTTCCTGGGAACCCTGCTCAACGTCTACACGATCTTCTTCTTCAAGAGCTCCTCGCTGCTCGTTTCGTTCTCCTTTTTGGTCTTCCTCGTGTTTCTGCTGTGGGCCAACGAATCCGAGCGCTTTAAGTCGCTGGGGCTGTCTTTCAAGTTCACCCTCCTGAGCCTTTGCACTTTGTGTTTTTCGGCCAACGTGGTCCCGATTTTCGTCGGCTCAATCGGCCTCGTGGTCTTTCTGCTGTCGATGTTCGCGGGCTGCCTGCCGCTGTTCGGAGTGGTCTGGTGGATCCGGAAGCACTCGCCCGGTCTCTTTCCGCGGGCGAGGAGACAGATGCTCGTGCCCCTGGGCGCGGTGTTGACCGGGTTCCTCGTTTTCTACTTCTTCAGGCTGATTCCGCCGGTGCCGCTCTCGATCCCGTTCATCGGGATCTATCATGCGGTCGAGAAGACGCAGGATACCTACCGCCTGAGCCACGAGCGGCCGGCATGGCGCATCTGGCACCACGGGGACCAGGAGTTCCTCGCGCAGCCCGGGGACAAGGTGTACGTGTTCTTCCGCATTTTCTCGCCCACTCGCTTTTCCGACCAGGTGCAGCTGCGCTGGTATTTGAAGGAGGAAGCTCGCGGCTGGACGCTGCAGGACACGATTCCCATCAAGATCCTCGGCGGGCGCGCGGAAGGCTTCCGCGGCTACGGATTCAAGTCGAATTACCAGCCCGGCGAATGGAAAGTGCAGGTCGAGACCACCGACGGGCGCGAAATCGGCCGCGTGTATTTCCAGCTGGAGACCCGCCCCGAGTGGCCGCGCAACTTCGAAATCGATATCGAGTAGCGCCCGTTCAATCGGCGGCCGCCAGACGCACGAACAGCCGCTTCAGCGCGTTGACCTGCGCGAGGTAGCCGGCGAGGTCGTGGGCGCCGCAGCGCTGCCCCGCGGACTGGAAGCCGCGGCGCG
>VBCT01000181.1 GCA_005882235.1 Betaproteobacteria bacterium | reverse complement strand
CCGGATCCATCCAACGATGCGCTTTCTCTTCAGCGAGCCGAGCGCGTGAAGTCGATCCTGGCGGGAATGGGTATCCCAGCCGAGCGGATCCTGACCGCTGGCCGCGGCAGACGCGAGCCCTTGATCCCCACGGCCGAGGGGATTTCCGAGCCGCGGAATCGGCGAGTAGAAATCAACGTGCGCTAGGACCCGTTCCAGCGCAGCACCAAGAGCGTGAGGTCGTCTGCAGCTTCCGCTCCGTCGACAAATTGCGCGATGTCGGCACGGATCGAATTGACGAGGGCTCCCGGACTTTCAACGTTCCGGGCGTGCTCGAGTGCCTCGCGCAACCGACCGGCACCGTAGAGTTCCCCCGCCTGATTCATTGCCTCGGTCACCCCGTCGGATACGACACATATAATTCCTCCTCGGCTCATCCTATGCTCGGCGGCGACGTAGGAAAATCCTTCGAGCACGCATAGCGGTGGCCCACCGCCTTCCTCAAGCCGGGCAATCTCGCCATCAGGAGTCAGAACGAAGGGCGCCTCATGCCCCGCGCTGCAATATTCCAGGCGACCGCTCGGAACGTCGAGCACGGCCGCAAAGACGGTTACGAACAAGGACTCGGGATTCTCCCGTGCGATTTCAGCGTTGGCCTCACGAAGCAATTCATCGACCCGACGCCCGCGTCTAAGGGCAGCACTTTTGCACAGAGCTTTGCTGACCGCCATGAAGATGCTGGCGGGCAGCCCCTTCCCGGATACATCGCCTACGAGAAAGAATAAGTGCTCGGGATCGAGCATGAAGAAATCGTATAGATCCCCTCCCACTTCGCGCGCGGGCTCCATGGCGGCGGAAATCTCGAAGCGATGTTCTGAAGGAAATGCCGACTCGGGCCGCGGGAGGCTGCCGACTTGGATGCGTCGCGCCGCGTCAAGCTCGCCGGCGAGGCGCGCCGCAGCCTCGCGTTCGCGCTGCAGTCGCTCCTGCAACAATTTTTTCTGGGCGTTGGCCTCGGCGAGCGTCTCGACAAGCATCGCGGCGAACAGGAAGGCAATGGCGGCTCCGGGAACCGAAGCGTCGAGGAGCAGCCCCGCCACCCGGTATGCCCCGAAGCCCGTTGCACCCAGCGTGATCAGCAACAAAAGGAGTAGGACCGTCGAACGTCCCGGCGAGAGCCGAGGTACGGAACAGACGACGATCAAGCCCGCGACGAGAAGGGCCAATCCTTCAGCCCAGGTTGCCCAGCGCGGGCGCATCAACAGCGCGCCGTCAAAAACGTTCTCAAGGACCTGCGCGTGAATCTCGATGCCGGGCATGCGCTCGCCAAGTGGCGTGGTCCGGTAATCGATGAGGCCAAGTCCGGTAACGCCAACGAGCACGAGCTTGCCCTCGAGTTGAGCGGGGTCAGCCTTCTCGCCGAGCACATCTGCGGCCGAGATGAATCGGCTTGCATCATGTGGGGTGTAGTGGACCCACAGGCGTCCGTCCGCTTGAGTGGGCACGGTCAGGTCGCCGATTCCCACGGCTTCGACCCCGGCCACACCGCCTTGCACGAAGAAGAGCGGTTCGCCGCTCGCCAAGCGAAGGGTCTCTAGGCTCAAAGGTAGCACCGGGGTCGTGCCGACAAGTGCGACGATCGGTACGCGCCGAACAACGCCTGCCTCGGTATCGGCGCTGAGTAGCCCGTGTCCTCTCGCGGCCACGTCGATTTCCGGGAGACTCCGGAGCGTAGACGCATACTGGCGCAGAGCCGTTCGTGCATCCGATCCTCTTTGCAGGGATGGGGTCAGCGGAGCCGCCTCGGAAGGTTTGCCGGCCTCGAGCCCTGCGATGCCCAGTACTACGGGAGCGGCGTTGATCGACGCGGCCAGTAGCGCATCGTGGCGCGGCAGCTTTGCGAGACGCGCGGCCAGTTGCGGCTCCGCTCCGGCTACCGATGGTGCAAGCCATTCGGGGGAAAGGCGGTCGGGCTCCGGAAACAGTATGTCTACCCCGATTGCAGCGGGGCGGGCTGCGCCGATCTTATCGATGAGTTGTGCAATCAAGGTGCGCGGCCACGGCCATTGACCGAATCGGTCCAGACTTACTTCGTCGATGGCGACGATGACCGCAGGCGCCGAGCGCCTCTCGCGCGGAGACAGTTCTTGATAGCCGTCGAGCCACGCGAGGCGCATTGCACCGACGACGGGCATGTCCTGCCACAGAATCGGTACCAGGAGCAGCGCAAGCAGGGCCAGACCATGACTGACCCCGCGTGAATTGAACATCGCCCCAAAACGATTTGCTCCGGCGACTAACTCCGACCCGGAGTGCCCGCCAGCGTCCCTGGCATCCCGCGACGATCGGCCTCTCAGAGCTCGATCTCCAGGCCGTCGTAGGCGACCGAGATGCGAAGCGCTTCACCGGTTCGCGAGATTTCCTCGTAACGCAGGGTTTCGCGCCAAATCTGGGCGATGCGTTCGTCGTTGTTGGCCGGCTCGTGGTGGAAAAGCACGAGGTGTTTCACATTAGCAAGCTGGCACAACTCGACCCCGACCACGTTGCTCGAGTGGCCCCAGTCCTCCTTTACCGACACGGCCTCCGCGAGCGAGTACATGGCGTCGAAAATCACCAAGTCGGCGTCCGCAAAGAAAGTTGCGGCGCCCTCGACCGCATCCGGGACGTCGAGCCTGTGCTCGGAGTCGGTTGAATAGACGATGATCCGGCCGTCACGGACGAATCGATAGCCGTAGGAATCACCTGAATGGCTCTGAAGCTTCGCGGTCACGCTCCATCCTGCGATCTCATAGCTTCGGCCAGGCTGGAGTGTGACGAATTCTATCGAGGCCCCGAGGCGATCAAACGGCACAGGGAAACTGGGCGGGTCCTGCTGGCGGCGAAGCGCTTCCTCGAGATTAGCGTGACAGCCGTAAATCCGAATCCTGTTTCCAGGGACGTACGCCGGGGGAAAAAAAGGAAAGCCCATGATGTGGTCCCAGTGAAGATGGGACTGAAACACATGGAAGACGTTGGGCTTGGCGGGACCGTCCCGGGTAAATACATGGTTTCCGAAGGCGCGCACGCCGCTCCCGAGATCGCACAACACATGCTCATCGTCACCCGCATCGAGCTGCACGCAGGCGGAATTGCCTCCGAAAGTGTGCGAAACGGCAAAGTCAAGCTCAGAGTCGACCCATGCCCGCGCCTTTTCTTGCGTGTCGAGACGCTTCCCCGAAGCCGCGACTATTGCATGGGCAAGCTTGTCCCTGATCGACGCGGAGTCCAGCGAGACGGGAATGGAGCCGCGCGTTCCCCAGAACGTAACCCACAGCGCCATAGGTCAGGTGCCATGGGCGGAGTCATAAGCCGCCAAGGCGGTCGGCGAAACCTTGGTCAGAGCTTCGCGAACCGACCCAAAACACTGGAAGACAAGGTTGAAGCGGCTGATCTCGAAGATTTCGCGCACAACAGGCTGGAGCGCGGCTACCACGATCGATCCGCCCTGCTCACGGATTTCCTTGCCCGCCAGCATCAAGACGCGCAACCCGACGCTGCTAATGTAGTCCACCTTGGAAAAATCCAAGACCAGGCGATTTCCCCCTGCGCGGCAGCTGGCTATATAGGCGTCAAGCCCGGATTTCAGCCCGTCGGTGGTGCTGTTGTCGACTCGCCCGGTAGGAGTGAGCACCAGCGCGTCGCCGTAACGCTCTTGGGAAACATGCATGGAACGGATAGGCCCCCGGACGGTTAAATGCGCTTGCGGCGCATCGATAATGGTACCCCCATTTCGTTTCAGGCTCACGAGAGCAACCCCTTGGGCGCGGAATGCCGCCTTAGTTACGTTACGTTGATCCTCGAAGATTTGCGCCCCCCGACCCCGCGGAGGCAGCCGGATGAAACGCCTGCATGGACGCTCGACTGAATGCTTTGCGCGCCGGAACGCTCTGCAATCAGTGCTAGAATCGGCGCCTTTCGCGCGACTTCCCACCTATGAGCGTCGAGCAAGCCCGCTTCAACATGGTCGAGCAGCAGATCCGCACCTGGGAGGTGCTCGACCAGGACGTGCTCGACCTCCTGTACGTGGTGCGCCGCGAGGAATTTGTCCCTGCGGAGTACCGGGCGTTCGCCTTCTCGGACCTGGAAATTCCCCTGTACGAAGGCGCAGACGAGGGTGAACGCATGATGCAGCCCAAGATAGAGGCGCGCATCCTGCAGGAACTCGCGGTGAGGAAAAACGAGCAAGTGCTCGAAGTGGGCACCGGCAGCGGCTACCTCGCCGCCCTTCTCGCTGCCCGGGCGCACCATGTGTACTCCGTCGAAATCAATCCGAAGCTGAAAGCGTTCGGTGAGGAGAATCTGCGGCGCAGCGGCGTGGAGAACGCCACCGTCCAGCTCGGGGACGCGGCGCAAGGCTGGCGAGCACATGCGCCTTACGACGTCATAGTGCTCACCGGTTCCACGCCGATTTTGCCGCAGACATTGGTGTTGCAGCTCAAGGCAGGGGGGCGGCTTTTTGCGGTCGTGGGCGATGCGCCGGTGATGGAGGCGCGTCTGATAACCTGCGTTGGCGAAGGCTCGCACCACATCACCGATCTCTTCGAGACCTGTCTTACTCCGCTCAAGAACGCGCTGCAGCCGGCGCGCTTCGAATTTTAGCGGATGACCTCTACCAAAGTTGCAGCGCTCATGCCGCGGTTTTGTCTCGCACTGTCACTGACCGTAGCCTTGCCGGTGGTGCCCGCCGGCGCAGCGGACCTTCTGCGGATCTATCACGACGCTCTCGCAAACGATGCCACCTACGCCTCGGCGCGCGCGACGCGCGACGCGGGTCTTGAAAGCCTGCCGCAGGGCCTTGCCCAGATCCTGCCTACCGTCAACGCCACCGCGTTCACCCAATACAACGACATCGCCATAGCGTTCCGAGGCGTATCCCCGGAACAATATCAGTATCGTCTGGGCAACTCGAACGGATACACCGTGACGCTCACGCAACCTCTCTTCAATTGGCAGAACATTCAGGTGTACAAGGAGGCCGGATTCAAGGCGGTACAGGCCGAAGCCACATTCGGTCAGGCGACCCAAGACCTGATCGTGCGGGTCGCGCAAGCCTATTTCGACGTTCTCGCCTCACAGGACAGCCTGGCATTCATCCAGGGGCAGAAGGTGGCCATTTCCGAGCAGCTCGCCCAGGCAAAACGCAATTTCGAAGTCGGCACTGCAACGATCACCGATACTCACGAAGCGCAGGCCCGCTTCGACCTCGCGACCTCTCAGGAGATCGCAGCTCAAAGCGATCTCGAAATCAAGAAGCGCACTTTGCAGCAGATCGTAGGGAAATTTCCAGAAAGGCTCGAGCCGCTGAAGGCGAACATCGAGCTCAACCCGCCCAAGCCGAACTCGATG
>VBCT01000180.1 GCA_005882235.1 Betaproteobacteria bacterium | reverse complement strand
TTTTCGCTTCCTGCAAGCCGGCGTCGAGGTTGATGTACGTCGGACCGCGGGGCGCGGTGTTGGCGATTTGCGCGGCGCGCAGGATCGCTTCGTATGCCGCCGGCACCGAGGCCGGCTGGTTGTCCCACTTGGTGTAGTCGCGCACCAGCGCAGCCTGGTCCGAAGCGGTGTGGATCCAGTCGATCCAGGGGCGGCGCTTCGCGGCGTCCCAGGGACCGGTCGCGCCGAGTACGAGCATCGGCATGCGGTCGCACCAGGCGTTGAAGATCGCCATGCTGGGTGCATCAGGCCGACGTTCGAGTGTACGACCGCACCCATCATCCTGTCGGATGCCTTGGCATAGCCCTGCGCGATCGCCACGGCCGATTCCTCGTGCAGGCACAGCAGCATCTGCGGCCGCGTGTTTCCGAGATAGTTGACGATGCTGTCGTGCAGTCCGCGGTAGCTCGCTCCCGGATTGAGCGCGAGAAAGGGAATGTCGAGCGTGCGCAGCACCGCCGCGATGGCGTCGCTGCCCCAGATCTCCTCTTGCTCGGGACCCGCGACCGGCGCTTCGGCGCGCACGTTCGGCGAAAGGTTTTCCTTGGCGTTCATCAGCGTTCCTGTGATCCGGCACGACTTGAGGGGAAGCCGATCATAGCTCGCCCCTTGCCGGTCGTGCAATTGAGGGCGCGTCGCCCACGGTCAGTTGAGCGGAGCGGCGAGCGTTCCCACGGCGGCGAAGAGCGCTTCGACCGATTCGCGCGAAAGATTGCGCGTGATGAACACGATGCGCGAGCGCCGGTCCTCGCCCGCCCAGGCTTCGAGCGTGACCGGCGGGTGAAATACGTGCTGTGCCCCCTGCACGAGGACCGGCCCGGGTTCGCCCGCGACGTTGACGAAGCCTTTCACGCGCAGCAGATCGGACCCACGCAGCGAGGTCAGCACCTGCACCGCGGCCGAGAACGTGTCCCAGGTGAAGGCTTTCTCGAACCACAGGCAGAACGAGCGGATAGCTGCGTCGTGCGCCCCGGCGCGAACGCGCTCGCCCAGATAGGCGCCTTCGGGGCGCGCCTCGCCCGAGGGCGCGAGCCAGCGCTCGAGGTCCTGCGGCATGGCGTGCGTGCTCCTCGGCCCGACGTCGCGCAGGAACGCCACGTCTACCTCGCCGTTCACCGCAAGGCAGTGCGCGGCGTAAGGGTTCATCCTCGCCAGTCTCGCTTCGAGCGCCGCAACCGCGCCGGGCTCGGCGATGTCGCTCTTGGTGATCACGATGCGGTCGGCGACCGCCGCCTGCTTCGCGGCCTCGGGCATGTCGTCGAGGTTTTGCAGGCCGTTCACCGCGTCGATGAGCGTCACCACGCAATCGAGGCGGTACTGCGCGCCGAGCATCCCGTCGGTCTGCAGCGTGTGCAGCACCGGTACCGGGTCGGCGAGCCCGGTGGTCTCGACGAAGACGCGGTCGAAGGCCATCACTTCGCCCGCCCGGCGCTTGATGAAGAGCTCGCGCAGCGTTTCCTGCAGGTCGGTGCGCACGGTGCAGCACAGGCAGCCGTTGGAGAGCAGCGTCATGCTCTCGGAGGACGAGGCGACGAGCTCGTGGTCGATGCCGACCTCGCCGAACTCGTTGATGATCACCGCCGCCCGGTTCATCCCGGGATCGCGCAACAGGCGTTTCAGCAACGTCGTCTTGCCGCTGCCGAGAAATCCGGTGATCAGGCTGACCGGGAGTTTTCCCGCCAGCGAATCGCGCGTGGGCGCCGGGCTCGGGCTCAAATGGTCATCTCGAGGACGTAGAGGCCGCCCGCGAAGCGGTCGACCGTATACACCAGCCGCCGGTCGTCGACGTAGACGTCGTTCAGCTGGATCGACCCCGCGCGCGAGAGCTTGGGCGCTGGAGGCACGAAGTAGGCGATTTCCTGCGGCTGGTAGGGGTTGCTCACGTCGAAGGCGCGCACGCCGCCGCCGAAGAACGTTCCGACGATGACGTCTTCGGACTTCCAGGAGCCGGGCACCGGCAGGTTCTCGTGCAGGTTGTGCGCGCCGAAGCGTCCGCCGTTCTTGGCAAAGGCCTCCACGGGCGGCAGGGGAAAGGTGCTGATCGGCACCGGATTGCTCTCGAGGCGCGCGTCCACCACCCAGACGAGCTTCGGCCAGTCCTTCCCGTCGGGATGGACGCATTCGTCGCTCACGATCAGGAGTCCCCGCTCGAAGAGCGGCAATACCGTATGGGTGAACCCGGTGTAAGGCGGCGAATAGCGCCAGTGCGAGATAAGCTTTGGTCGAGATTTGTCGGCGATGTCGAGGATCACCGCGCCGCCGGAGATGTAGCCGACATAGGCGCGGTCGGGCCGCTGGGGAAAGACGTTGGTGTTGTGCGCGCGATAGCCCGAGTCGAACTTCGGATGGCGCGCAAGCGGCGGCGTGGAGTCGCCCACGCGCGTGCCGGGCAGCCACCAGCGCCCCACCTCTTCGGGCTTCGCGGGTTTGCGCACGTCGACGATGCGGTAGAACTGGTCGTCCGCCGGGTTCGTCGGCTGGAAGTCCGGCGCGCCCGATGCCATGTGCACGTATTCCCCGTCGACGAACCACACCGCGTGCACGCCGCGCGAATGCTCGCCCGACGCGTCGAAATGCGAAATCAGCTTCGGACTCTCCGGCTTGCCGATGTCGAAGAGGTCGAAGCCCGCGGGCTTGGTGTTCACTGCGCTCGTCTGGTACGCGACCGCCATGATGTCGCCGACCACGTCCAGGGAGTTGGACCGGACTTTCGCGTGCGGAAGCTCGGTCTGTACGACTACGCGCGGATTCCTCGGATCGGTGACGTCCACCGCGGTGAAGTTCTTGGGCGCGGACTCGTGCGCGAGCCACAGTATTCTCCTGCCGTCACGCGAGAGCTGCATGCCCATGCCCTCGCCGATTCCGCCGAAACCCTCTAGCTCGTGGTGCGAGACGAGCTTCATGTTGAGAGCGAGCTCCTGGTCGGGGCGGGGTTTCATTCCGGGAAGCGGCTGAGCCATTTTGACGTCTTGGTTCGAGGTGAAAGCAAAGGCGCAATGGTACCGCCTGGACGTTCTATCGGGGGGATCCAGTCGCTTGATTGACGCACCCGACCGATACCGGATTTCGTCCTTAGCGAACTTCGCCCCGCGGCGTTGACGCACGCGCCCCGAGCGCGCCCGATGGCGTGCGATCCAGACATTGCGATACCACCGGGCGCGCGTCGCCGCGTTGCTCGCATCATGTCAGGATGCGGCGAGCGAGGCGCGGGAGCGGCGGGCAGGACGGCCAAAGGCGGCGTGTATCACCAGCGTAAGCCGCGCGCGAGTCCCCTCTATCAATGCGCCGATCGCCACCTCGCGGAACTGCGATCCGAGGGGCGCCTGCAGCGCCTGCTCGAAGAGTGCGTCATCGGATGCGAACGCGAGTGTAGTCCGCGACCCGGCATTTCGGGGACGTGCTGCGCGATGAAGGCCCAGACGTTGACATCGCGGTAGCGCGGGCGTAGCGTAAGTCGCAGCAGGTTTCCTGGGGAGGGAGCGGCATCCCGTTGAGCAACGCGAGGGCATCCCATAAACATGGGATGTGCGCAACGCCGCGTCAATGCTAGCGTGCGATCAACAACCGTAGGGAGATAACCATGTTGCGATTTCTCGCGCTTTGCGCCGGGCATTTAGCTGCGTCGTTTTGCATGACCACCGCCGCCTTTACCACTAGACTGGCTCCGATCGCCCCTGCTGAGGGGTGCGCGAGGTGGAACGAAATTAACATAAGACCGGATTGTGGATCACCCAGGACCGTTCAAGCCTCGGATTGCAGCGCGCCAGCGAGCCGCCCCAGCTTCAGCGGCGAATTGATTCTCCTATCTTTCACTGCGGAAGGATCAATGCCGAGAGCGTCATACCGGATCGTCAAGAGTTGAACGGATCGATCCAGCCGCTACACCTAACAGACCCATGTCTTCAGAAAAGCCTCTCGGCCGTTTCCCCCAACCGGCGACTAAAGACTCAGTAGCACCCAAGTGGCCACGGGCGAAGGGAGCAAACGCTGCCAGAGTCGGGCTCATCCTGTTGGATTCGTCTTTGAAGCCCACCTACTGCAACTCCGAGGCGTTTACCATATTTGCCTATCCAAATCGACCAGCGAAAACACCTAACGCCGAATTCTCGCGGTCGATCCGATCGATCGTCGGAAAGAAGCCGGGCGTTGATGATTTCCCCACTACGACAACGCACTTCGTGTCGGGCAGAAGGCGCTATCTGTGGCGGACTTTCGTTCTGGAACCCGAATCAAACGGCGGTTCCAAACCCACCGTCGCAATCACGGTTGAACGTGACAGCGTGCCCCTTGACCTCGTGGCGCGCTTTCAACTGACCGACCGCGAAATCGAAGCGGTGCTGCATCTGGCAGACGGGCTCACTAGTAAAGAAATCGCGCAACGAATGAACATCAGCCCGAACACTGTGAAGACTTTCTTGCGGCTCGTCATGATCAAGATGGGCGTCACGACCCGTTCCGGCGTCATCGGAAAGCTCGTACACGCGCGCTTTCGCGATGAGTAGACCACTCCCGGAGCCAAGACTGCCCTCTGTGCCGCTTCGGGGGAGAGGAAGAAGTCCTCTCCCCCGGTCGTGGTCCGTTGCTCCTGCGGTTACTTGTGGGCCTGGTTTTGTCCCTTCAGAGGGGTCTGAGCAGGGACCAGGAGAAGTGTGTTGCCGGGGCAGGTGTTGACCGACGTTCCACCGCATATGTCGGTATTTCCTAACGGCGGCAGATCCGTGATCCGAATGTAGGAGCTATTGTTCTGGGGGCTGCCTTGCCCGTCGATAAATATCCACTCTGCACAGGCAGCTATCGAGGTGTTTCCGTTGCTCCAGGTGCCCCTTCCTACGGCGTCAAAGGTGTCAAAACCTGCGGCAGGCGGGTTTTGATTGCCGAGGGTGGTGTAACAATTCGCGGTCTGGAGGGCGTCGAGGTGGAAGTGGAAGCCGTTAGGGTCGTGAGAATTAACCTCCAGGTTGTTGGGTAAACTGTTATCGCAGTGAAGTTCATAACCGTTCGTCGTCGGCGAGGTAACATCCACGCCCCCGACGTCACTAATCACGCTCACCAACTTGCCCCCGCCAGTCATACGGCCAGTGCCACAGAACCACGCTAGAGCCGTAGCTGGAAGCAGCACAGCCAGGCTGATCGCTGAGACCCGGACCACACCTTTGAACCACGCCGATTGCTTGCTGTCCGTCATACACCCTCCTTGATAGATTAATAGCTCTCTCGGGTTGTCGAGTTTGGGTCGTCCTCCCAGCGAGCAGCCCAAGACTATACCTAACAGATCGAATTCGCTTTCTTGGAAATTGGCTTAATTCAATTGGGCTAGTTCTATTTAATATTGGCCGTCCGGCCCAATGGGTCCCTGGCGGGCCAGCTCATCGCCTCGCAACCGTTTCCAGTCCCACTGGATCCAGCGAGTATTGAAGTTGCGCTCCGTCCCATGGCCGGGTCGCCTTCAATCCTAGCGACAGATTCACGCAACCCGGGCGGTGCGATGACAAAAGGTGGGGCGTTCACGATCCCCAATGTGGCAAATGGCCGGTTCCGGATCGAAGTCAGCGGACTCCCCGCCAACGTCTACCTCACATCAGCCCGGTACGGGGGCGCGGAAGTCATCGATGGCGGTATTGACGTCGATGGCAACCCGCAGGGGGCGCTCGATTTGTATCTTGGCGGGGCCGGCAGCGTCGGTGCGATCGAAGGAGTGGTGAGGAGTCGAAGCGGTCAGCCGGCCGACAACAGCGTCGTCGTGATCGCTCCTGCGCCAAACCGGAGAGAAAATCCTGCCGCATTCCGAACCGAGATAGCCGATCAAGTTGGGTCGTTTTCGGTGCGCGGTCTGTTGCCTGGAGAGTACACGGTTCTTGCATGGGAAGAAGTTGAGGCCGGCGCCTACCAGAATCCTGAATTTCTCAGACATTTTGAAAGCCGCGGCGTCAAGGCAACCGTGGACGGCGGAAGCCGCAACGTCGTGGATGTCCGCGTCGGCGTCGAGCCGCTCGGCAACAAGCCGGCGGAATTCGCCGCGTTGCCAAATCGCGACGAGCCGGTTT
>VBCT01000044.1 GCA_005882235.1 Betaproteobacteria bacterium | reverse complement strand
ATGCTTGGGCGCGGATACCCGGGTTACTACACGCTGGCGGACCAACGGGGACTGGCCCGGCAAATCCGCCGCGCGGCGAGCGACTCCGCCTACTATGCGCGCCTCAAGCGGCTGATCGTGGCCCGCCGTTCCCTGTTCCTTCCGGAGACCGAAAGAAGAGGCCTGCAGCGCCTGATCGCCGAGTTCGAGTCTTAGAGGTGACTATCGCTAATCAACATTCTCGACCCGCTTCAACGTCCGGAGATTGGCACATCCCCCGGATTCTTTAGGCTGCGCAAGAAACAGCAGATCCTTTTCTAGACTCTCTGAACTGGTAATCATATAGCTGCAACCGCCCATGCGTAGAAGCGCCAGAGGCATGTAGTAATAAAACCCGGAAGGCCACACTTGGATCAGGTTGACTCGGGCAATGTGAAAGCTATTGCCATTCCCCAGTAAGAAGGCAGTAGCACTCCAGAGCAGACGTTCGGTTCTCTTGCTATTGGCTATTGGAACGGGTTCCTGAAACGCCCGCAAGCCGACAATGGCGTCAGTCAATCCGTCGCCGTCAACGTCACCAAGCATCATCGGCCCGAAGCCAAGTTCTGCCGAGACAAACTTAGCTCTCCCGTCAGTGGAGTATTTCGAAAACGGGGAGCAGGACTCATTTTTTGGGTTACGTGAAAGGCAAGTCGGAATAGACATTCCCTTTTGGCCGTTCCCGTAGGTGTTTGCCCGTTCCACAAACCGCTGGAATTCCTTATCGTCCGTGCGTCGAACCGGCGTTAGTTCCGCCAAGAGCGAACTATTCCGGGACGCCAGGAAGAAATGCTTCGGACCCCAGAATTTGCTGCGCCCTGGAATCTCATAGGTGGGACCTTCAACCCCGGTGATTGTGGCGGTGCCCGAATCAGGAAACTCAGGCGGATACCACGTGTAGTCATGTTTGCCTGTTCCCGAAAAAGCAATCTCGCCGAGACGAACCTGCATGCCTAGATTGTTTAACGTCTTGTACGCCTCTCCGTTCAAGCGAAATCTCCGATTGGCGCAATAGCTGCGGATCGGTTCGAGATCTTCAGCGATCTCTTGATCGGCCAAGCCCCGCTTTCCCTTCAGTTGTGCGGGAATTCTCAGCCCGGGAACCTTCGCGGTGTGGACGCTTTCCTCTTTTCTTCTGCAGTAGTCGTACACGAAGACAAGCTCCTTGCCGTCGGTAAAAAACATCGGCTCGACGAACGCCGCAACTCCCGTCTTGAGCTCGGCTTCCTCCACGCCAACGAGATACACCAAACTGAACTTCTTGCCGCCTGCCGGTTCTGCTGCAAAACAGGCTGCGGACATGAGTCCGGCTAACCCAACGATAAGAATTCCAAAGTATCGGAAGCCCAAACCTGGGATCATGTTCATTCCCTTTTCGAACATGACTGTCTCTTGCCCGGCGTTGATCAGCGGCCGTTTTCCAAGAGCAGCCTCACCGGACGAAAGCTGCGGCGATAGACTTCGCATACGCCGTACCGGCGCAACGCCCTGAGGTGCTGCGGCGTCGGATACCCCTTGTGTGCGTCGAAGCCGTACTGCGGGAACTGGCCGTGGAGCCGGCACATCTCGGCATCGCGCGCGGTCTTCGCCAGGATGGAGGCCGCCGCGATCACTCTTACTTTCGCGTCTCCGTCGACGATCGCTCGGGCCGGCACTGCAAGCATCGGGCAATGCGAGCCGTCGAACAACACTTCGTGGGGCAGGACCGAAAGTGTCTCCACGGCCCGCCGCATGGCGAGGAGGCTCGCCCCCAGGATGTTCAGGCTGTCGATTTCCTCGACGCTCGCCCAGGCGATGGCCCAGGCCAGCGCTCTATCTTTGATGAGGATCGAGAGCCGTTCGCGCTCGCGCGAGCTCAAGACCTTGGAGTCGGCGATGCCGGCAGGCGCGCGCCGTCCCGGCTGGAACACGACTGCGGCGGCGCAAACAGGGCCGGCGAGCGGCCCGCGGCCGGCCTCGTCGACGCCGCAAATCAGGCGGACTGCAGCCACGGCAGGAGCGCTTCCGCGGCACGCGCCGCGGTATCCCTGCGCAGAAGCCGCCGTATCTGGTCGAGGCGCTCCGGAAGCCTGCGGTTGACGACGGGATCGTTGAGCGAGTTCAGCACCGCCTGGGCCAGGTTCTCGGGCGTCGCATCGTCCTGGAGAATCTCCGGAACGAGAAATTCCCCGGCGATGATGTTGGGGAGGCCGACCCACGGCAGGGTTCCCATCTTCGACATCATGCCGTAGGTGAGTTGCGCCATCTTATAGGTGATCACCATGGGCTTCCTGGCGAGCGCGGCCTCCAGCGTCGCGGTCCCGCTCGCCACGAGCGCGACGTCGCACGCGGCGATCGCATCGCGCGCATGGCCAAAGAGCACCGTGAGCGGCAATTCCCCCGCGCCGGCGTCGTACATCGCTTGCTCGAAAATGGCACGCGTTTCGCGGCTCACTAGCGGCACCAGAAAATGCGCGGCGGGTTGCCGCGCCGCGATCAGCTTCGCTGTTTCTATGAGACTCGAGGCCATGTAGCGCACTTCCGACTGCCGGCTGCCTGGCATCAGGGCCACGACCTTGCATGTCGCAGGCAGCCGCAATTGCTCCTTTGCCGCGGCCGATTCGTCCTCATCGGAGCTGGCATCCGCCAGAGGGTGTCCAACGTAGGCCACCGGCACTCCGGCGGAGCGGTACAGGGGCTCCTCGAACGGAAAGAGCACGAGCATCTTGTCGACCGATTTCACGATCGCAGACATGCGTCCCCCGCGCCAGGCCCACAGCGACGGGCTCACGTAGTGGACCGCCGGAATACCCGCTCGTTTGAGCTTGCGCTCGAGCGCAAGATTGAAATCGGGCGCGTCGATGCCGACGAAAAGCGCGGGCCTCGCCGCGACGAGCCGCCGCCGGAGCTTTCGCCGGATCGCGTGCAGTTCCAGAAAATGCCGCAGCACCTCGACGTAGCCGCGCACCGCGAGCTTCTCCATGGGGAACCAGGAGGCTAGGCCCTCGGCCTCCATCTTCGGGCCGCCGATACCGACGAACTGCAGTCCGGGAATCCTCTTACGCAACGCGGCGATGAGGTGAGCTCCGAGAAAGTCCCCCGAAGCCTCCCCCGCGACCATGCCTACGACGACG
This sequence comes from Betaproteobacteria bacterium, assembly GCA_005882235.1. GTDB lineage: Bacteria > Pseudomonadota > Gammaproteobacteria > Burkholderiales > SG8-39 > VBDM01. The sequence continues at coordinate 31,609 of VBCT01000044.1, read as the reverse complement.
GGTTTGCTTTCCACTTGCGCTAGCGAATGATGCCGCGCTGCGAGCGCTCGAGGAAATCGACGAGCACCTGCAGCTCGGGCGACTTCACGGCCTGGCCTGCAATCTTGCGCCGCGCTTCGGCGAGCGCGAGACCGGACCTGTAGAGGGTCTTGTAGGCGCGTTTGATCGTGGTGATCTTTGCCGCGGCGAAGCCGCGCCGCTTCAGCCCTTCACTGTTGATTCCGAACGGCTTCGCCGTATTGCCCGCCGCCATGACGTACGGAGGCAGGTCCTGCAGCAGGACCGTCGCGACCCCGGTGATCGAATGCGCGCCGATCGAGACGAACTGATGGGCCCCGGTAAACCCGCCGAGCACGGCGTAGTCGCCGACCTGGACGTGACCGGCAAGAGTCGCCACATTGGCGAAGACCGCGTGGTCGCCGACCTGGCAGTCGTGCGCGATATGCACGTAGGCCATGATCCAGTTGTCGCTGCCGATGCGCGTGACGCCCGCGTCCTGCGCGGTGCCGCAGCTGAAAGTGCAGTACTCGCGGATGGTGTTGCGGTCGCCGATCTCGAGCGCGGTCGCTTCGCCGGCGTATTTCTTGTCCTGGGGCGGTCCGCCGAGCGAGCTGAATCCGAAAATTCGGTTTTGAGCGCCTATGCGAGTCCTCCCCTCGATCACCACGTGCGGCCCGATCGAGGTGCCCTCCCCTATCTCGACGTGCTCGCCTATGATCGAATAGGGTCCCACCGACACTCCCGGGCCGAGCTTCGCTCCGGAATGGACGATGGCCGTCGGGTGAATCATATGGGGCGCAGCGTGCACAAGATCTTCGCTTCGGCGGCGAGCGCGTCGCCGACGCGCGCCTGGGCGGCGAATTTCCAGAGTCCCCGGGCGCTGCGCTCAACCGCGACCTCGAGCAGGAGCTGGTCGCCCGGAACCACCGGGCGCTTGAACCGCGCCTCGTCGATTCCCGCGAAGTAGTAGACCGACTTGTCGTCCGGTTTCGTTTTCATGGTGCGGAACGACAGTACGGCCGCCGCCTGCGCGAGCGCCTCGATGATCATGACGCCCGGCATCACCGGATAGTGCGGGAAATGCCCGGTAAAGAAAGGCTCGTTCATGGAGACGTTCTTGAGCGCGAGAATCCGCTTGCCCGGCTCGCATTCGAGCACCCGGTCCAGGAGAAGCATGGGATAGCGGTGTGGCAGGTATTCCAGGATCTCTCGGATGTCCATCTCTTACCTCTTTCTCTTTACTGGGAGTCGTTTTTCCAGCTCGCGAATCCGCTTGGCCAGCCGGTCGAGGCTGCGCAGGTGCGCCACCGTCTTCGCCCATTCGCGGCTGGGCGCCGAGGGCAGCGCGCCGGCATAGGCGCCAGCGCGCGTGATGGATTTAGTCACCACCGCCGCGGCGGAGATCGTCACGTGGTCGGCGATCGTCAAATGGCCGATGATGCGCGCGGCACCGCCGATGGCGCAGTGCCGGCCGATGCGCGTGCTGCCTGCGACGGCTGCACAGCCCGCCATCGCGGTATGGGCACCGATGTGCACGTTGTGGCCGATCTGGATCTGGTTGTCGAGCTTGACGCCGTCCTCGATCACCGTGTCGTCGAGCGCGCCGCGGTCGATCGTGGTGTTGGCGCCGATCTCGACGTCGTCACCTATCACGGCGCGCCCGGTTTGCGGAATCTTGATCCAGCGTCCGGAATCAGGCGCCATGCCGAAACCGTCGGCGCCGATCACCACGCCGGCGTGGATCAAGGCGCGCTTGCCTATGACGCACCGGGGATAGACCGTCACCGAAGGACCCAGGCGGCTGTCCTCTCCGATCGAGGCATCTTCGCCGATGGTGCAGCCAGCATCGATCACGACGCGCTCCCCCAACCGCGCCCCGCGGCCGATATGGCAGCCGGGTCCTACCGTGGCGGAGGCCGGAATTTCGGCTTCCTCCTCGACGACGGCGCGGGCGTGGATTCCCGGAGCGGGGCGAGTCTCGGAACCGAACAGCTGCGCGGCCCGGGCATAGTAGACGTAGGGGTCGTCGCACAGGATCCTCGGCAAGGCAGTCGCGTCGCGTTCCTCGCGCGCCAAAATCACGGCGGAGGCGCGAGTGTCGCGCAAGTGCGCCCGGTACCGGCCATGCGAGAAGAAGCAAAGATCGCCCGGGCCGGCGCTTTCCAGCGTGGCGATCCGCAGAATCTCGTCCCCGCCGAGCTTGGCGACGATTTCACCAAGCCGATAAGCACGCGAAATGGATTGCGCCACGCCGAATCACTTGCCCGCGCGAGGTTCCTCTAGCGCCTTGATGACCCTGTCGGTGATGTCGATGCGGGTGCTCGCCCACACGACCTGCTCGTTCTGAAACACGACGTCGAGTTTTTCGGCCTCTGCGATCTGCTTCACGGCACGGTTGGCGCGTTCGAGGACTCCGTCGAATTCCTCCTTGCGTCGCTGGGCCAGATCCTCGTTGAATTCCCGTTGTCTGCGCTGAAAGTCCCGGTTGACATCGCCGAATTCGCGTTCGCGTTTCTGCCGCTCCGACTCCGACATCGTCACGGCGTTCTTCTCCAGGTTCCCCTGCATCTTCTTCAGCTGTTCCGCCACCTTGGAGAGCTCCTGCCCGCGCTGGGAGAATTCCTGCTCCAGTTTCTTCTGGGCCCGCTGCGCGGCGGGCGCTTCCCTCAGGATCCGCTCCAAGCTGACGAACCCGATGCTCGACTGCGCCAGAGCCGGACTGACGGCCCCTAGGAATGCGATGAGGACCCAACCGGTGAGAGAGTAGCTTTTCGAAGCTGCCATGAGACCTGCCTTTGAGAAAGGATTATACCGGGCCGTCAGAATAAGGCGCCAAGCGTGAACTGGATGTTCTGGAGATTGTCCCCGGGCTTGTCGTTGAGCGCTTTCGCGACGCTGATTTTCATCGGGCCGATCGGTGAGTTCCACGCGAAGCTCATTCCCGCCGAGGCACGCAGTTGCGAAAGGTCGAGCTTTTCAGTGAAGCCGTAGACTTGTCCCGCGTCGATGAAGGCACCGAATCGCATCGACCGGTCGACGCTGCCCGGTACCGGGAACAGCAGCTCCGCCGATCCGTTGACTTTCCGATTGCCCCCCAGAAAGCTGCCGTCGAGGTCGCGTGGGCCCAACGACGCAGTTCGGTATCCGCGCACGCTGCCGATGCCCCCCGAGTAATAGTTCTTGAAAAACGGCAGCGGTTTTCCACCGTACCCCTCGCCGGCGTCAAGCTCGCCGCTGAGCACGAAGGTGAGGTTGCGCGAGTACGGGTGGAAATACTGGTGGGTGTAGGAATATTTCCAGTATTCGAGGTCTCCGGGCGGCGTCGCCAGCTCCAGACTAGCACGCTCGAGGTGACCTCTCGTCGGCCAGATGAAGCTGTCCCGCGAGTCCCGGACCCAGCCGGCACTGCTGACCAGCGTAATATAGTTCGCGCCGAACTGGTTCTGAAAAATGAGGTAACGCTGCGGGCTGTCCGGGGCGAGGAAGAGCTTGACCTGTTCGGTACCGAGGCCGAAAAACAAAGTGTCGTACTCGGTGTAGGGCACTCCGAATCGTACCGCCCCGCCGACCGTGCTGGTCCTGTAGTTGCCGATTCCCAGGGTTGCGGCGTTCACGTCGCGCCGGTAGACGTCAAAGCCACGGCTGACTCCGTCGACCGTGTAGTAGGGGTCGGTAAAGGAAAACGAGGCGACCTTGTTGACGGATCCGGAGGCGACTTGCAGGCCCACGGTGTTGCCGGTGCCGAAAAAATTGCTCTGCTGAACCGATGCCTGAACGATGAATTTATCGACGTTCGAAAAACCGATACCCAGCAGCACCGCGCCGGTGGGTTTCTCCTTGATCCGCACGGTCACGTCGACCTGATCGGTCGTGCCGGGCACCGCCGGAGTCTCGACCTCGACCTCGCTGAAATAGCCGGTCTTGTCGATCCGCTGTTTGGAGAGCTGCAGCTTCTGGCTGTCGAAGAAACTGCCCTCGAGCTGGCGCATCTCGCGACGCACCACCTCGTCGCGGGTGCGCGCGTTTCCGACGACGTTGATCCGCCGGACATAGACGCGCCGTCCGGGATCGATCAGGAAGGTGAAGCTGACCTTGCGTTTTTCCTTGTCGATATCGGGATTCGCGTTGACGTTGGCAAAAGCATACCCGTCCCGCCCCAGCCTGTCGGTAATTGCCTTGGTCGAGTCGGTGAGCCTTTCCCTGGAAAACGTTTCGCCCGATTTGATAGTGATCAAGGAGCGGAGCTCCGCCTCGGGGAGGAGCAGGTCTCCCCCCAGCTTCACATCGCCCACTTCGAATTTCTCGCCCTCGCTGATGTTGATCGTGATGTAGATGTCGCGGCGATCCGGCGTAATCGAGACCTGGGTGGAGTCGATATTGAACTCGAGGTAGCCCGCGTTCAGGTAATGCGATCGCATCGATTCGAGGTCGGCTTGAAGTTTCTGCCGGGAGTATTGGTCGTTCTTCGAAAACCAGGTGAACCATCCGGGAGTGCGCAGCTGGAGTACGCGGAGCAATTCCTCCTCCGAAAATGCGCGATTGCCGACGATGTTGATTCTCCTGATCTTCGCGACTTCCCCCTCGTTCAGGTTGAAATTGATCGCGACCCGGTTGCGGTCGAGCGGCGTGACGGTCGTGGTCACCTCAACGCCATAGAGGCCCCGGGTCAGATACTGGCGTTTGAGCTCCTGCTCGGCCTGATCGAGCAAGGCACGGTCGAAGATGCGGCCCTCCTGGAATCCGACGTCACGCAGCCCCTGCTTGACCTTGTCCTTTTCGAATTCCTTCATCCCGACGAAATCGATCGAAGCGATGGCCGGTCGTTCCTCGAGAGTCACGATCAGCACGTTTCCCTGGACCTCGAGCCTGACGTCGCGAAAGAACCCGGTAGCGAACAAGGAGCGAATCGCGCCCGCAGCCTTTTCGTCGGTCATCGTGTCGCCGACTTTGACGGGGAGATAGCTGAAGACCGTTCCGGCCTCGATGCGCTGGATGCCCTCGACGCGAATGTCCCGCACGACAAAGGGCTGGAACGCCCGCGCCGGCCCGGTGAGCACGAGCAGGAAGAGCGCGGCTCGTAGCGCGTTTTTCACTGATGGATCATTAACCCGCGAACAAGCGGTTGAAATCGTTGTAGATGGCGAACGCCATCAGGAACAGGAGTAAGGTGAGGCCCAGACGCTGGCCCAGCTCCATCGCTCGCTCCGAAACCGGGCTGCCCTTGAAAATCTCGACGACATAATACAACAAGTGCCCGCCATCCAATAACGGAATCGGAAGCAGGTTGAGCACACCCAGGCTGATGCTGATCAACGCAAGAAAGGCGACGTAGGCGCCGATCCCCAGCTGTGCCGATTGACCCGCGTAATCGGCGATCGTCACCGGTCCGCTCAGGTTTTTCCAGGAGACCTGGCCGACGACCATCTTGCCGAGCATCTTCAGGCTGAACGCCGACATCTCCCAGGTCCGCTCAAGGGCCATTCCAAGCGCGGCGGCCGGCGCGTAGCGCACGGTCGTTACCAGGTCCTTCATCGCGTCAGGATCTCGACGAGGTAGCGTTCCTATCCGACCGAAGCGCGAGCCATTCTGCTGGAACGCTTCCGGGCGCAGGCGGATCTCAATTTTGTCTCGATCGCGAACGATGCCCAGTTTCACGATTTCGCCGGGTCGCGCTCGCACCACCTTCACGAGATCTTCCCAGACGCGAATTTGGACTCCGTCGATCGTGACGACGCGATCTCCCGGGCGCAATCCTCCCGCCTCCGCGACGCTTCCCGGGACGACCTTGCCGATCACTGGAGCAACATCGGGCAGGTCCAGCCTCAAACCCAAGCGCGCGAGGGGATCGCTGTCGAAGCCTTCGAGATCGAAACTCGACAGATCCAGGGTGCGCCAGGTAAGTCGCTGCTTGAGGTCGATCACCTCGAGCCGCGCCGGCTGTTTTTCCACCGCGAGCTGCAGCAAACGCCAGCGCACCTGCTGCCAGCTGGCCATCGGCTCGTCGTTTATCTTCAGGATCGTCTCGCCCCGGACGAAGCCGCTCGCTTCCGCGACGGTTCCGGGATCCGGGGTGCCGACGACGGGCTTCGCCTCCTGCACGCCGCCTACGAAAAGGCCCCAGTAGAACACGATGGCGAGCAGGAAATTCGCCGCCGGCCCCGCGGCGACGATCGCGATCCGCCGCCAGACGCTCTGGCGGTTGAATGCCCGGTGCACCTCTTCCGGCGCGACCGGCCCCTCGTGCTCGTCGAGCATTTTTACGTACCCGCCGAGGGGCAGCGCCGCGATCACCCATTCGGTCCGGTCCCGGCCGCTTCGGACCCGCCACAACGGCCTGCCGAAACCGATCGAGAAGCGCAATACCTTCACCCCGAAGAAGCGGGCGATCAGATAGTGGCCGAACTCGTGGAACACGATCAGCACGCCCAATGCCACGATGAAAGCCAGGAGAGTGATGGCGAAATTCATGCGGCGTGGGAGTTGAATCGCGCGATGATCTGGTTCGCCCGCGCCCGGGCTCTCGCGTCGGCCGCGAGCACGTCCTCGAGCGTCACGAGGGGACTTGGGGGAAGGCCGGCGAGAGTTTCCTCGATGACTGCAGTGATCCGCAAAAACGGCAAGCGCCCCTCGAGAAACGCGGCTACCGCAACTTCGTTGGCCGCGTTCAGCGTGGCCGGTGCTGCCCCTCCGCTCCTGAGCGCCGCGTAAGCGAGGTTCAGCGCGGGGAAACGCTCGAAATCGGGCTGCTCGAAGCTCAAGGCGCCGATGCGAAAGAGGTCGAGCGACGACACTCCAGCCTCGATGCGCTCGGGATACGCGAGCGCCTGGGCGATCGGCGTGCGCATGTCAGGGTGCCCGAGTTGAGCGATCACGGAACCGTCGGCGTACTCGACCATCGAATGGACCACGCTCTGCGGATGGACGACGACCTGGATCTGTTCTGGGCTTGCACCGAAGAGCCAGCGAGCCTCGATGATCTCCAATCCCTTGTTCATCATGGTCGCCGAATCCACCGAGATCTTGCGTCCCATGACCCAGTTCGGATGGGCGCAGGCCTCGTCGGGTGTCACGCGGTGCAAGTCTGCGCGCGCGCGGCTCCTGAACGGCCCCCCCGACCCGGTGAGGAGGATCTTGCGGATCCCCTTTGCGGCAAGCTCTCCCGAGGCGAACGGTGGAAGGCATTGAAAGATGGCGTTGTGCTCGCTGTCGATCGGCAGCAGCATCGCCCCGCTGGCTCGCACCGTTTCCATGAACACGGGCCCCGCGATCACCAGCGCTTCCTTGTTTGCGAGCAGCAGCTTCTTGCCCGCCCTCGCTGCGGCGAGCGTTGCGCGGAGTCCGGCCGCCCCGACGATCGCGGCCATGACACAGTCGACCTGGGGCAGCGAGGCCACTTCCACGAGGCCCGCCTCGCCCGCGAGAACTCGGCAGCCGACGCCCGCCCCCGCCAGGCGCTCGCGGAGCCGCGGCGCGTGCGCGGCGTCCGCCACGCACACGTAGTCGGGCCGGTGCCGCCTGCATAGGGCGGCCAGCTCGTCGACTTGCCGATGGGCGGTCAATGCCGCCACACGGAAGCGCGACGGGTGGCGCGCGATCACATCCAGGGTACTTGCTCCGATCGAGCCCGTCGCTCCGAGTATCGCGATGTTTTGAATCGTGGTCATCTCATGAACGCAAGCACCGCCAGGGGGAGCATAGCCACGGGTGCATCGATGCGGTCGAGTATCCCTCCGTGGCCGGGTAAAAGCGTGCCGCTGTCCTTGACCCCCGCCTGGCGTTTTATCAGAGATTCGAACAGATCGCCAATCATTCCAACCACGGCGAGCCCGAGGAGAACCGGAAGAATCCACGTCGCTGCCACCCTCATCGCGCCGGGCCACGCAGGCGTGTTACCCGGAGCGCTGAGGCCTGCCCATGCGAGCGCGTAGATCCCGACCGCTGCGAGCGCCCCGGCGACGCCTTCCCAGGTTTTCCCGGGGCTGATGGATGGCGCGAGCTTACGGTGCCCGAAGCGCCGGCCGGCGAAATACGCAGCCGTGTCGGAGATCCATACCGTACCCAGGACCGCGATCAAAAGGGACGGATGTATGCTGCGCAGATCGACCATCGCAGCGAAAGCGGGTACCAGCACGATGGCACCCGCTGCAAGCAGCAAGGCGCGACTGTCGATGCGCCTTCGCCGCCAAATCCACACCGGAACGAGGACGATCCAGAACAAGCCCGCGACATGGTAAACCCAGGCCGGCGCATAGGGGCCGTTCGCCGCGGAAGCCTCGAGGATCCCGGGCAGCACGAAAAATCCAACCAAGAAGGTCGAGTAAATCAAGCGCCCGACTGCGGCAAGCGCCGCCAGTGCTCCCCACTCCCAAGCGGAAAGTCCGAGAAACACGGCGCAAAATGCGACCCAACCGTTCCTGGGCAACAGGTACAGCGCCGAAACGAATCCAGCAAGCAGGACAGCCGCCGTCATCACGCGGGTTTTGAGCATGGGTGCCCGCGCTTTTCGGCCTGCACGGCAGAGGCCTTACGCGATCCTCCGGCGGCCACTGCTTTCGCGCTTGGTTTTTTCGAGCTGCTCACTGGTCCGCCCGAAGCGGCGCTCGCGCTCGCGATACCAAGCGATCGCCGCATCGAGCTGCTTGGCGTCGAAGTCCGGCCACAGCGTCGGGGTGAAATACAGTTCGGTATAGGCAAGCTGCCACAGCAGGAAATTACTGATGCGCTGCTCGCCCCCGGTGCGAATGAAGAGATCCGGTTCGGGCGCGTAGTTGAGCGCCAGATGCGGAGCGAGTTGCTCCTCGGTATATCCCTCGGCAGGCAGAGGGCTGGTGCGCACGAGCTTCAGCAAGGCCTGCATCAGGTCCCAGCGGCCGCCATAATTGGCGGCAATCGTGAGCGTAAGTCCCACATTGTGCGCGGTGAGCTCCTGGGCGCGGCCAGCGAGCTCGACCACGCGCGCCCCGAACGGCGCGATATCGCCGATTATCTTGAGGCGCACCTTGTTCTGGTGCAGCCGCTCGGCTTCCTGCTCGAGGGCGGCCATGAACAGCTGCTTGAGCGTCGAAACCTCTTCGGCGGGCCGGCGCCAGTTCTCCGAGCTGAAGGCGAACAGGGTCAGGTATTCGATGCCGCGATCGGTGCACGCACGCGTGACCCGGCGCACCGTCTCGACCCCTTGCTTGTGACCGGCGACGCGAGGGAGATAGCGCTTCTTGGCCCAGCGCCCGTTGCCATCCATGATGACGGCGATATGCCTGGGGATATCGCTGGGGGGCGGGATCTCGCGCGTCGAGCTGGCGAAGGATTTCATGGAGTGGACATTCTGTGGTGTTCGATCAAACCGCCATCAGCTCTGCTTCTTTTGCTGCGATCATCTTGTCGATTTCGGTGATGTGTTTGTCGGTGAGCCTTTGGATTTCGTCTTGCGCGCGGCGTTCCTCGTCTTCGGACACGGCCTTGCCTTTCAGCAGTTCCTTGAGCGCATGATTGGCGTCGCGGCGCAGGTTGCGCACGGCAACCTTGGCATTTTCGCCCTCGTGCTTGATCACCTTGATCAAATCCCGGCGGCGCTCCTCGGTGAGAGTCGGCATCGGCACCCGTACCATGTCTCCGTGAGAAGCAGGATTCAGGCCAAGATCGGACTCGCGGATCGCCTTCTCGATCGCGCCGAGCATTTTTTTCTCCCAGGGCGATACGCCGAGGGTGCGGGCGTCGAGGAGGCTTACGTTGGCGACCTTCGGAATCGGCGTCTGACTGCCGTAGTAATCCACCGAGATGTGGTCGAGCAGCCCCGCGTGCGCCCGGCCGGTCCGGACTTTGGACAAGTCGGTTTTCAGGGCATCGAGCGACTTATGCATTCTCTGCTCGGTGTTCTTCTTGACGTCGGCCAGGGTACTCATGAATCCCCCTCCTCGCGGGCTCAGGCGCTCACGTAGACCAGCGTGCCTTCTTTTTCACCGGTGACGACCCGCTTCATCGCTCCGGCTTTCAAGATGCTGAACACGGTGATCGGGAGCTTCTGATCGCGGCAAAGCGCGAAGGCCGTGGCATCCATCACCTTCAGATTCTTGATCATGGCCTCGTCAAAGCTCAGTCTGTCGTAGAGCTTGGCGTCCGGGCGCAGCTTGGGATCGGCCGTATAGATCCCGTCGACCTTGGTCGCCTTGAGGACCATTTCCGCGCCGATCTCCGTTCCCCGCAGCGCCGCCGCGGTATCGGTCGTAAAGAACGGGTTGCCGGTCCCCGCGGCAAAAATGACGATCTTGCCTTCCTCGAGGTAGCGGATCGCCTTGTTGCGGATGTAGGGCTCGACCACCTGTTCTATGTTGAGCGCAGACTGTACCCGCGCGTTCAAGCCCGCCTGCCGCATGGCGTCCTGCAGGGCGAGCGCGTTCATGATGGTCGCGAGCATTCCGATGTAATCGGCCGTGGCGCGATCCATTCCCGCCGCGCCCGGAGCGACGCCGCGAAAAATATTGCCCCCGCCGATCACTACTGCGATCTCCAGCCCGAGCGCCGCGACCTGGGCAATCTCGCCGACGATGCGTTCGATCGTGGCACGATTGATCCCGAAGGAATCGTCTCCCATGAGGGCTTCGCCGCTCAGTTTGAGCAGGATCCGCTTGTATTTGGCAGTTGCGGTCATTCCAGGCTGCCTTTCCTTCTTCTTGTCTCCGTATAGCTCCATTTTTAGGCCGCCTGACCGTTCCCCTTCTTTTCAATTCCCTCGCCGACCACATACAGCACGAAGCGCGAAACCGACGCGCCACCAGCCTTGAGGAGAGCTTCCACGGTCTGCTTTCCAGCAGGATCCTTGACGAAGATTTGACCGAGCAGCGTGACTTCCCTGACGAATTTCTGCACGCTGCCTTCGACCATCTTCTCGACAATATTTGCCGGTTTGCCCGACTCGGCCGCTTTCGCTCTAGCGATGTCGCGTTCCTTTTTCACGAGCTCTACGGGGACGTCGTCGCGCGACAGGCCGAGCGGTTTGGACGCCGCGATGTGCATGGCCAGATCGCGGCCGAGCTGTTCCTTGCCTCCGGAAATATCCACCAGGACGCCGATCTTCGCTCCGCCGTGAATATACTGAGACAGGCGGCCCCTGGCTTCGATCCGGGCAAATCTGCGAATAGATATGTTCTCCCTGATGCGCCCGAAGAGCGCCTTGCGCGCCTCGTCCACCGTGGCGCCGCCCAGAGGCAGGGCGTTCAAGGCGGCGAGGTCCACAGGATTGCGTTTCGCGACCAGTTCAGCAAGAGAAGCGGCAAACTTCCGGAAATCGTCGGTCTTGGCGACGAAGTCGGTTTCGCAGTTGACTTCCACGATCGCGCCGGTCTTCGCGTCCGGCGCGACGTGAACCGCGACGACGCCTTCGGCCGCCGTGCGCGTCGCGGCCCGAGACGCCTTGCTGCCGAGTCTGACGCGCAGCAGCTCCTCGGCTTTGGCTGAATTGCCTTCCGCCTCGACCAGCGCCTTCTTGCACTCCATCATCGGCGCGTCGGTCTTGTCGCGCAGATCTCTGACCATGCTTGCGGTGATTTCCGCCATTTATCTGGAACCTTGCTGCTCTAGAAGTTCAAAAAAAAAGCGCTGCCGCGCCCCTTTTGGCCCGCAATCGCCGATCATTGCCTCTTCGCCCCGGGCTCTTCGACTTCGACGAATTCATCCGAGGTTGCACCGATGATTTCCTGCACGACCTGGCTGCGGCCCTCCATGATCGCATCGGCGATCCCGCGCGCATACAGCCGAATCGCCCGGCTCGAGTCGTCGTTGCCCGGAATGACATAGGCGATTCCGTCTGGAGAGTGATTGGTGTCGACGACCCCGATAACGGGGATGCCGAGCTTTTTCGCCTCGGCGACCGCCCCTTTCTGGTAGCCGACGTCGATCACGAACAAGGCATCGGGCCGGTTGTCCAGGGCCTTGATGCCCCCGAGACTGCGTTGCAGCTTGGCGAGCTCGCGCTGAAAGTGCAGGGCCTCTTTCTTCGGCAGCTTCTCCATGCTTCCGTCCTCGATCATCACCTCCATTTCCTTGAGTCGCTTGATCGATTGGCGGACGGTCTTGAAGTTCGTGAGCATCCCGCCGAGCCAGCGGTGATCGACGAAGGGCGCGGCGCAGCGCTCGGCCTCCTCGCGGATGATCTCGCGCGCCTGACGCTTGGTTCCGACGAACAAGAGGGTGCCCTTGTTGGAGGCAAGCTGGCGCACGAATTTCATCGCCTCCTGGTACATCACCATGGTCTTCTCGAGATTGATGATGTGGATCTTGTTGCGATGACCGAAGATGAATGGCGCCATCTTCGGGTTCCAGTAGCGGGTCTGGTGGCCGAAATGCACGCCCGCTTCGAGCATTTGGCGCATCGTGGTCGACATGGTGACTCCGGTTAGGGTTACAGTTCAGGGCCGCCCCGGCCAAATGACCCGCCGAAATTCGATGAGAACGTCGTGGGCACCCTAACAGCGGGGCGGCAAAAATTTAGCCGAGGCCAAGCCCGGCTAGAGACTTAAAATACTAGCACGCGGATCGAAACCGATGCAAGTTTTTCCTGTGCAAACAGAGTTTTACTCCGCCCCTGGCCGCAGCCGCGAGCCCCGTCTACAACGGTCTGCGATTTGCCCCGACGAGGTCGATGACTTATCCTTCGCACTTTTTTGCTGAAGCATGACGATACATCTGAAAACCGCCGAGGAAATCGAGCGCATGCGCGTCGCCGGGCAGCTCGCCGGGGAAGTGCTCGACTTCGTCGCCCCGCGCGTCAAACCCGGAGTCACGACCGGCGAACTCGACCGTCTTTGCCACGACTTGATCGTCGAGGAGCAGAAGGCGATCCCTGCTCCTCTGAACTACGCTCCCCCCGGCTACAAGCCCTTTCCGAAGTCGATCTGCACCTCGGTCAACCACCAAGTCTGCCACGGCATTCCAGGGGAGCGCGTGCTCAAGGCGGGGGACATCCTGAATATCGACGTCACCGTGATCAAAGACGGTTTTCACGGCGATTCCAGCCGAATGTACTACGTCGGCGAACCCTCCATCCAGGCGAAACGTCTGTGCGAGACCACTTACGAGTGCATGTGGCTCGGCATCCGCGAGGTGCGCCCCGGGGCTTTTCTCGGTGACGTCGGCGCGGCGATCCAGCGGCATGCCGAAACCCACGGCTACAGCGTCGTGCGCGAGTTCTGCGGCCATGGAATCGGGCGAAAATTCCACGAAGAGCCGCAGGTTCTGCACTACGGACGCTCCGGAACGGGCACGCGCCTCCAACCGGGAATGACCTTCACGATCGAACCGATGATCAACGCCGGCAAGCCGGCGATCCGCGAACTCGCCGACGGCTGGACCATCGTCACCAAGGACCATAGCCTGTCGGCACAATGGGAGCACACCGTCCTGGTCACCGGCACGGGATTCGAGGTCCTGACCCTTTCCGCCGGCACGCCCCCTCCGCCGAAGCACTGACTCCATGTTGTCCCCTCCCGCGACGCTTGCGGACGGCGGCGCCACGCTCGCCGGCCTGAAGGCCGGCGTGCAAGCCGAGCGCGCCGCGCTGCAGGCAAGATTTCGCGAGACGGCGGACGGCACCCTGGTGCTGCGAGAGCATCGCCGCTTGGTCGACCGGGTCCTGAAGGAGATGTGGCGCCAGCTCCGATTGCCGGCACCCCTTGCGCTGCTCGCGGTCGGCGGCTACGGGCGCGGGGAGCTCTATCCTCATTCCGACGTCGACGTGCTGGTGCTGCTGCAGGACCCGGCTTCCGTCGGCCTCGCGACCCAGATCGAAAAACTCGTAGGACGACTCTGGGACACCGGGCTCGAGCTCGCCCACAGCGTGCGCACCGTCGCCGAGTGCGTCGAGGAGGCGAGGAAGGACGTCACCGTGATGACCAGCCTCCTTGAAGCACGACAACTCGCCGGAAACCGCGGCCTTTTCGCCCGTTTCGATCGCGCGCGGGGGGAATGCCTCGACGCCAAGGTGTTTTTCAAGGCAAAGCGCTTGGAGCAGGAACAGCGCCATACCAAATTCCAGGACAGCCCCTACAGCCTCGAGCCCAATCTCAAGGAAGCACCCGGCGGCCTTCGCGACCTGCAAGTGATCCTTTGGATCAGCCAGGCCTGCGGACTGGGAAATTCCTGGACGGAACTGGCGCAGCGCGGCCTGATTACGCGGGAGGAAGCGCGCCAGGTGCAGAAGCATCACAGATTGCTCCAGAACCTGCGGGTGCGCCTGCATTACGCCGCCGGGCGCCGCGAAGACCGACTGCTGTTCGATTACCAGGATAGCCTGGCGCGCGATCTCGGGTATTCCCCCACCGCGCACCGGCGCGCCGGCGAGCAGTTGATGCAGTCTTATTTCCGCACGGCGAAGGCGGTCACGCAGCTGAATACCATACTGCTCCAGAACGTAGGTGCCGAAATTTTCCCGGCGCGGGACTCCGACGTTGCGAAGATCGACGAAAAGTTCAGGCGGGTAGGCGAGCTCCTGGAAGCGCATCCAGCCGATCTGTTTGAACGCGAGCCCACCGCGATCCTCGAGAGTTTTCTCATCATGCAGCAGCACTCGGAGCTGAAAGGCATGACGGCGCAGACGCTGCGCGCCCTGTGGCGTGCGCGCACGCGCATCGACGCTGCCTTTCGAAGAGATCCGCGCAACCGCGCGACTTTCCTTTCTCTGCTGCAGCAGCCGCGGGGCATCGTGCACGAATTTCGGCGAATGAATCAATACGGCATTCTGGGAAGGTATCTGCCCGCTTTCCGTCGCATCGTCGGCCAGATGCAGCACGATCTCTTCCATGTGTACACCGTAGACCAGCACATCCTCACCGTCGTGCTCAACGTGCGCCGCTTCACGATGGTCGAGTTTGCGCACGAGTATCCGCTGTGCAGCCGCCTCATCGCCAGCCTCGAGCGCCACTGGCTGCTGTACATCGCTGCGATCTTCCACGACATCGCCAAAGGCCGCGGAGGCGATCACTCGCAGCTGGGCAGGCTCGAGGCGCAGCGTTTCTGCCGCGAGCATGGCCTTGCGGCCGAAGACACGCAGCTCGTCGAGTTCCTCGTCGAGCACCACCTCACCATGTCCTCGGTGGCGCAGAAACAGGACCTGTCCGAACCGGAGGTCGTGCGGCGCTTCGCCGATGTCGTCGGCACCGAGCGGCGGCTGGTCGCGCTCTATCTGCTCACGGTCGCGGACATCCGCGGCACGAGTCCCAAGGTATGGAACGCCTGGAAGGGCAAGCTCCTCGAGGATCTCTTTCGCGCGACGCAGCATCTGCTGAAGGGCGGAAAGCTCGAGGCGGACCAGTACATTCAGAGCAAGCAGGACGAAGCCAAGCGCCTGTTGGGGCTCTACGGGCTGTCGGACACCGTCCAGGATGCCCTGTGGCGCCATTTCGATGTCCCGTATTTCCTGCGCCACGACGCTCAGGAAATCGCCTGGCACACGCGGCTGCTGCACCACCGCGAGAGCGCCGACAGGCCTGTGGTCAAGGCGCGTCTCTCTCCGGCTGGCGAACCAGGTTCCCCTGCCGCAGCCGGTCCAGGGGCGGGTGTCGCGGCGCGTCAAGCACTTCCCCATCGCACCGGAGGTGCGCATCGTCCCGGACGAAAAAGGCCAGTACCACTCCCTGTCGGTCACCGCCGGCGACCGGCCCGGCCTGCTCTATGCCATCGCGCTGGTGCTCAGCCGTTACGGGGTCAACCTGCACACCGCCAAGATCGCAACGCTAGGCGAGCGCGCAGAGGACGTGTTCGTGGTGTCCGGCGCGGCGCTCGCCAACTCGAAAACCGTGCTGCAGCTCGAAACCGACCTGCTGCAGGCGCTGCAGGCCTAGACGCAGCCCTCCGATCTCATTCGTCGATCACCTCCTGGTCTGGGAACAGAACCTCGACGAAGCCGAATTGGGACATGTCGGGCATGCGCATCGGGTACAGAATTCCGTCGAGATGGTCGCATTCGTGCTGTACGACCCGCGCGTGGAACCCTGCGACGCTCCGATCGATCGGATTGCCCGATTCGTCGAAGCCCTGGTAGCGCAACGTCTTGAAGCGCGGGACGACGCCGCGCATGCCCGGGACCGACAGGCAGCCCTCCCAGTCTTCTTCCATTTCCGCGCCGCTCGGCGTGATGACCGGATTGACGAGGACCGTGTCCGGAACTTCCTCCACGTCGGGATAGCGGGGATTGCGCGTGACTCCGAAAATGACCACCCGCAACGGGACACCGATCTGCGGGGCGGCGAGCCCGGCGCCGTTCAGGTGCGCCATGGTGTCGCGCATGTCGGCGATCAGCTCGCGCAGCTGCGGCGTGCCGAACGCCTCCACGGACTGTGATTTCTCGAGCAGCCGCAGATCACCCATTTTCAGGACTTCGCGAATCACAGGGCCACCACCGCCTCGATGACCTTGCACACGCGCCCCGCCGCGTCCTTCAGCACCTCTTCAATCTTGTGCAGCGGTACGCCGCGGGCGCTCGCGCCTCGGCCGGCAGCGTGATTCACGACCACCGCGATCGCCGCGTAGCCCAGCTCGATCTCGCGCGCCAGGGACGCCTCGGGCATCCCGGTCATGCCGACGATGTCGGCACCCTCCCGCTCCAGGCGGTCGATTTCCGCGGCCGTCTCCAGTCTCGGCCCCTGGGTTGCGGCATAGACCGCGCCGTCGGCGGCAGCCTCGCCGCAGGTTCTCGCCGCCGCGAGAAGCTTCTTTCGCAACTCGTCGGTGTACGGCTCGGTGAAGTCGATGTGCTTCACCGGAGCCTCGTTCTCGAAAAACGTGTTCATCCGACCGCAGGTGTAGTCGATGATCTGGTGCGGGACGACGATCCTTCCCGGACCGAGGTCTGCGCGGATGCCGCCGACCGAAACGACCGATACGATATCACCGACACCCTGTTCCTTGAGTGCCCATAGGTTGGCGCGGTAGTTCACTTGGTGGGGCGGAATCGTGTGGCCGTAGCCGTGGCGCGCGAGGAACACCACCGGTACCCCGCGGATCGCGCCGAAAGTGAGCGGTCCGGACGGTTCCCCATAGGGGGTCCGCACCACCTGGCGACGCGAGACATCGAGACTGGAGAGCCGTGTCAGCCCGGTGCCGCCGATGATCGCGAGCATGTGCGCTCAGGATTCCTTTACCGCGTAGATTTCCGACAGGTTGCGCCAAGCCCCGGATACGTCCATTCCGCAGCCGAACACATAGCGGTTGGGCAGTTTCAAGCCGACGAAATCGGGGACGATGGGCTTGTCGCGGCCGATGTTCTTGTCGGTGAGCACGGCGCTGTAGAACGCCGCTGCACCGAGCGATTTCACGCGATCACGGATCGCCGCGAGCGTTTCGCCTCCGTCGAGGATGTCATCGAGCACGAGCACGCTGCGGTCCCTCACGTTCTCCCGCGGCGCCACCGTCCATACGATCCTGCGGCCCGAGGTCGCGTTGCCGTAGCGCGATGCGTGGATATAGTCGAACTCGAGCGGGAAACGCAGCCGAGGCAAGAGATGACCGGCAAAGAATACCGAGCCGCCCATGACGGCGAGCACGAGAGGATAGCGGTCTTTCAATCTCGCCGTGATCTCCCCTGCAAGGCGCGCGATTGCGGCATGCACCGTGGCTTCGTCGCACAATCGATCGGCGCTCTCCAGGATTTTCCAGGCCTCGTCGGGCGTCATGGCGCGAGAAGTATAGCGCCCCGGCCCCAAGCTTCTTCACAGTGATTTCAGAAACCTCTCGAACCCCTTTCCGACCTCGGGATGCTTGAGTCCGTACGCCACCGTCGCCTGCAGGTACCCGAGTTTCGAGCCGCAGTCGTAGCGGGTCCCCTTGAAACTGTACGCGAGGACGCGATCTTCCACTAGCAGCGAGGCGATCGCGTCGGTGAGCTGAATTTCGCTTCCCGCCCCGGGCCTGGCCTGCGCCAGGTGATGGAAGATGCGCGGCGTCAGAATGTATCGCCCGACCACGGCGAGGTTCGACGGCGCCGCTTCCGGCCTGGGCTTCTCCACGATTCCCATGACGCGGTCGACGCCGGTGGTCACGGGTTCGGTCTTGACGATGCCGTATTGGATGCTCTGCTCCCTTGGGATCTGCTGCACCGCTACCATCGGCGACTGGTGGCGCTCGAAGACCTCGGTCATCTGCCGCAGGACCGGAGGAGCACCGTCGATCAGATCATCGGCCAGGATCACGGCAAACACCTCGTCGTTGACCGCAGGCTGAGAGCACAAGACCGCGTGCCCCAGGCCGAGAGCCTCGGGCTGCCTGATGTAGACGCAGTTCACCGATTTGGGAATGATGTTCTGGATCAGCTCCAGCAGCTCGCTCTTCCCGCGCGCGCTGAGCTCCGCCTCGACCTCGTAGGCCTTGTCGAAGTGATCCTCGATGGCGCGCTTGTTGCGCCCCGTAATGAACACCATGTCGTGAATTCCCGCCGCCACGGCTTCCTCGACTGCGTATTGAATGAGCGGTTTGTCGACGATCGGCATCATCTCCTTCGGACTCGCCTTGGTCGCCGGGAGGAAACGGCTGCCCATGCCGGCCACCGGAAATACCGCTTTGGTCACTTTTTTCATGCGTCCGACCCTCCCAATATCCTGCGCAATCCCTCTTCGTCGACGACCGCAACGCCGAGCTTATGGGCCTTTTCCAGCTTGCTTCCCGCTTCGGCGCCCGCGACCACGTAGTCCGTTTGGCTCGACACCGACGCCGCGACTTTCCCGCCGCTGCGCTCGATCATCTCTTTGGCTTCCTCACGGGTCAGTCCCGGCAGCGTCCCGGTGAGTACGAACACTTTCCCGTCCAGCCGCCCCGCAGTCGCTCGGCGCTTCTCCGTCTGCACCACCACGGCGCCGGGGCGCGAAGTCAGCTGCCGTATTACTTCACGATTGTGCTGCTGCGAGAGAAACTTCGCCAAACTTTCCATCAGCTCCGGGCCGACGCCTTCGAGCACCGGAGGCAGCGGAGCCTCTCCCCTGCGCTTCCGCGCCGCATTCTCCTTCTGGGCCGCCTTCTTCCTTTCCGCCAGCTCGGTCCAGTGGGCCCCGAGCAAGCCGTTGAGCGTGCCGAAGTGCGCGGCGAGTATCCTGGCGACTTCCTCGCCGACGCCCGGAATTCCCAGCGCATAGACGAAGCGCGCCAGCGTCGGGTTCTTCGAGCCGGCGATGGCCGCGACGACGTTGCGCGCCGATTTCTCGCCCATTCTATCGAGCACCGCGAGCGTGGCCGCGTCCAGCGTATACAGGTCTGCCGCCGTGCGCACCTTGTTCGAGTCGACCAGCTGATCGACGAGCTTCTCTCCCAGGCCCTCGATATCCATCGCCCTGCGCGAGGCGAAATGCAGGAGCGCCCCCTTGCGCTGGGCCGCGCAGAAAAGACCCCCGGTGCAGCGCGCCGCGGCTTCGCCCTCGAGGCGCACCACCTCCGAACCGCAGATCGGGCAGCGCACGGGCATCTCGAACCGGTCGGCCTCCTCCCGCGGACCCGCCTTGGAGACATTCACGACCTCCGGGATTACGTCTCCGGCCCGACGCACCGTCACCGTGTCCCGGCGCCAGACGTCCTTGCGGCGCACCTCGTCCTCGTTGTGGAGGGTGGCGTTGGTAACCGTGGCGCCGCCCACGCTAATCGGCGCGAGCCGCGCCACGGGCGTCAGCGTCCCGGTGCGGCCGACCTGCACTTCGATGTCGAGAACCTGTGTGACTGCCTCCTCCGGCGCGTATTTGTGTGCCAGCGCGAAGCGGGGCGCGCGCGCGACGAAACCGAGCGAACTCTGGTCGCCGAGATCGTTGACCTTGTAGACCACCCCGTCAATCGCGTAGGGCAGGCGCTCGCGCTTCTTGCCCATTTCCTCGTAGAAAGCGAGCAGCCCGCTCAGGCCTCTTACTGTCGCGCGCTGCGCCGCAACGGGCAGGCCTTCCTCCGCAAGCCAATCCAGGATCTCGCTCTGACGCTTGAACGGCAGCTTCACCGGGTCGCCTACGCCATAGGCGAAGAACCGCAGCGGACGCTCAGCCGTGATCCTGGGGTCGAGCTGCCGCAGCGCGCCGGCAGCGGTGTTGCGCGGATTGACGAACTCCTTCTCACCACGCTCGCGCTGGCGGGCATTGATGCGCTCGAAATCGGCCTTGTACATGATGACCTCGCCGCGCACCTCGACCGCCCCGGGGGCGCGAGCCCCTCGCAGCCTGAGCGGGATCGACCGCACCGTCCTCAGGTTTGCCGTCACGTCCTCTCCGGTGTATCCGTCGCCCCGGGTCGCTCCCCGGACGAAACGCCCGCGCTCGTAAAGCAGACTGATCGCCAACCCGTCGAACTTCGGCTCCGCCGCGTACTCGATCTCGTCCTTGCCCAGTCCCTCCCGAGCGCGCCGATCGAATCCGATCACGTCCTCGTGGCTGAACGCGTTGTTGAGGGAAAGCATCGGCACGGCATGGACCACTTGGGGAAATTCCTGTAGCGGCATGCCGCCGACCCGCTGGGTCGGTGAATCCGGCGTAACAAGCTCCGGATAGGCCGCCTCCAGTTCAAGCAGCTCCTGGAACAGCTTGTCGTACTCGGAATCCGGGATGGTCGGCGCGTCGAGCACGTAATAGCGATGGCCGTGTGTCTCGATGTCGCGCCGAAGCACCTCCGCACGCTGGCGCGCCTTCTGCGCGACCGCCATCAGGAAAAAAGCCGCAGCGCGAGCGCCCCGCCGGGCGCGATGCCGCGCGCCTCCATGCTCGCGTGCACCGCCTGAAGCTGCGCCCCGATCGCGTCGAAGGCGGCGGGCCCCACGGGCTCGCGGTTGTCGTCGACAATGCGCGCCTTCAACTCGCGAGCAAGCATCTGCGCGGACTGCCGGAAACGGTTGAACGCTCCGTAGGGGGCCCGCGGGACGTCGAGCTCGAGCGTGACTCCGCGCGTCGAAAGGGCGTTCAAACCGTCGACGCTCAGAGGCGTGGGCTCGAAATTGGCGAGCGCGCAAATGATCCGCCCGGCCTCGTCCGGAAGCCTGAACTTGCCGTCCGGTTCGTCGAGCCGGAAACCCGCCGCTTTCGCAAGTCCGGCGAGCTGAGTCCCCTTAAGGGGGGCGGCGTCGCTGATGATGTGGACGGCAACCCGGATGTCGATTTCTCCGCAAAAGCGATCGAGTTCCCTTGCCTTTGCCAAGGCGGGCGCCGGGTCAGGCAACGTCGCAAGAGCTCCGACGGACGCGGCGGCTTTCTGCATTGCGGCTCCGAACGCGGCTAGTTCTTCGGCGTCCGCGGCTCCCCGGCGGTCCACCAGCTGCATGCCCGATCGCAGCCGCGAGTAGCTGCGATCGGGATCGAGCGGTTCCCAAGAGGCCGCTGTCTCGTCAAAGCCCTCCCAAGAAATCGATTTCGAGCAGCGCTCGAGCGCGGCGGCAGTCGCCCCGATCAAGGCTGCTGCGGAAACTTCCTGCGGGGTTTCAATCGGAACGATGAAGTCCAGAAACTCGGACAGCCCGCGCCCTGGATGCCCGACGCCCTGGTGCTCCGCCTCGAAAGACACGAGCGCGGGTCCGAACTGCTCCGGCCCTGGCGTGAGCGGGGTCCCTAGGCCGATACCACCGCCCGAGCGCATCAGCACGTCCTCACGATGCGAAGCAAACCGCGCCTCGGCCTCGCGCTGGTAGCGTCGTTCCTGCCACTTGTTGTAAAGAAAGACGGCTGTGACGACCACGGCGCCTACGACCAGGAGGCCGACCTGCAGTTCGCTCATGGTCAGGCGGCGGCGGGTTCTTCCCGCAGCTTCAATGCTTCCTCGATGTCGACCGCCACGACCCGCGACACGCCTCGCTCCTGCATGGTGACGCCGATCAGCTGGCGCGCCATCTCCATGGTGATCTTATTGTGGCTGATGAACAGGAACTGGGTTTGCTGCGACATTTTTTCCACCAGATCGCAGAAGCGTTCGGTGTTGGCGTCATCGAGCGGCGCGTCGACTTCGTCCAGCAGGCAGAACGGCGCGGGGTTGAGTTGGAAAAAAGAAAACACCAGAGCAATCGCGGCGAGCGCCTTCTCCCCGCCCGAGAGCAGATGGATGGTGGTGTTCTTTTTCCCCGGAGGACGCCCCATCACTTGAACGCCGCAATCGAGAATTTCCTCACCCGTCATGATGAGCTGGGCCTCGCCACCGCCGAAGAGCGCCGGGAACATCTCGCCGAAATGGCGGTTCACCGTGTCGAAAGTCGCCCTCAGCATGTCGCGCGTTTCCCGGTCGATTCGGCGTATGGCGTTCTCCAAAGTCTCGAGCGCCGCGCCGAGGTCGGCGGCCTGGGCGTCGAGGAACTGCTTGCGCTCCTGGCTCGCGCGGAGCTCCTCGAGAGCCGCCATGTTGATCGCGCCGAATTCGGCGAGCGCGTTGGAGAGCCGGGTGATCTCCCCCTGCAGCGCCGCCGCTTTCTGACCTTCCTTCATCGCCGACGCCAGGGCGGCCTCGTCTGCGCCCGCTTCGCGGAGCTGCTGCGCGAACTGCTCGCTGTTGATCTGCGCCGCCTGCTCCTTCAGCCTCAGCTCCGCGATGCGGTCGCGCAGCGGCTGCAGCTTGTGCTCGCTGCCCAGCCTCGCCTCCTCGGATGCGCGCAAGCTCTCGGCGATCTGCTCCTGCCGGTTGCGCGCCGCGGCAAGGTCTTGTTCGCGCGCGAGCCGGGTCTCCAGGCCTTTCTGAAGCTGGTCACGCAGGGTTAGGTCGTCGACGCTCGCAAGCTCGGCCTGGAGCTTTTCCAGGTTCTGATCGGCTTGCGCGACGTGCTCAAGTAAAGTATTAGAAGAGATATTTATATCATTGATCTTGCTTATACATTCCTTTTCAATGAAACCCGCTTCCTGGGCTTCGCGCTCGGTCTGCTGGACGCGCTGCCGCTGCTCCTCGAGCGCGCGTTCCGCATCCTGCTGCTCCTTTTCGCTCGCATCAAGCCGGCGGTAGAGCTCGTCGATCTCCGCCTGATGGCGCTCGAGGCTTGCCTCTGCGCCCGACTGCGCCGACCGCTCCTGCGCCTGCTGCGCCGCGATCTCGGCGAGCTCCCCATCAATCTGGCTGCTGCGTTCCTCGTACCGCTCCTGGCTCTGAGTCAACCTGAGGTGCTCGAGCTCGCGCTCGTGATGGCGCTGCTTGAGCGCGGCGCCGGCCGCCCGCAGCTTGACGAGCCCTTCATCGTGTTCGGCGAGCGAGCGCTCGAGCTCGGCCAGCTCCTGGCGCTTCTTCTCGATCTGTTCTTCGCGATCGCCCGCCTCGCGCTTCAGGCCCTCGATTTCCCGCTGCCGAGCGAGAATGCCGGTGTCGGCGGGGTCGGGGGCGTGGAAGCTCACGGCAAAGCGGCTGAATTGATGGCCCTCACGATTGACCAGAACGACGTGCGGCGGCAGCGCCATTCGCGTAAGGAGCCGTGGAACGCCTTCGACGGCGTAGTACGGGGCGAGCCACGCCGAAACCACCGCGCCAACTGCGCGCTCCCCCGACTCGACGTATTCAGCGAGAGGCGTCAGCCCTTTTTCGCGCCGCAGGTCCGCGTCGGCGCCAGGGCTGAAGGCGCTCACCCTCGCCGGCGGCGGGTCATCGAGCAGGCGCTGCAGCAGCTCAGGGTCCGACATCTCCATCGCGTGCAAGCGTTCGCGCAGCACCGACTCGACCGCCGTTTCCCACCCTTGCTCGACGCGGATCTTCTGCCACAGCCGCGGCTTCGATGCGAGCTGGTGGTGCGCGATCCAGTCCTGAACCTTGCTGTTTTCCTCGACCTGACCCTGGATTTTCTCGAGTGTGGCGAGCTTTCCCTCCAGCGCGGCGATCTCGCGTTCGAGGGTCTGCAGGCCGTCGCCCCCAGTCCGGCGTCGCTCGTCCACGGCGGCGCGCGCCGCCTCGAGCTGCCCGAGCAGCGCCTCCTGGCGCGAGAGCTCGCCGCGGCTCTGTCCCAGCTCTCCGGCGAGCCGCGCCAGCGATTCGGCATCGGGCGCGATCAGCTCGCCCTGCTCGGCCAGCAACTTCTCCCCGCGGTGCTCCAGCGCCTGCAGCGTCTTGTTCGCATGAGCGAGGTGCGCCTGCTTGACCTGGAAGGCCTGCTCGGCCTGGGCGATGCGCTCGCGCTCGCCCGCGATCCGACCCTGGAGCAGGCGCACGCCCTGCTCCGCCTGAGGCAGCTTGACCTGCTCCTCGGCGAGATTGCGCTTCGCCGTCTCCAGCGCCTCGCGCGACTCCGCCAGCCGGGTTTCCCAGCCGCGGAGCGCTTCCCGCTGTTCGATCTCGTTGCGTCGGCCGGCGTCGCGTTGCGCGCGCATTTGCGCAAGCTGCGCTTCGAGCCGCTGGCGCGTATCCGCGACGAAGCGCATTTCGGTTTCGATGCGCGAAACGTCGGCGTTGGCGCCGTAGAGCTCGCCTTGCGCCGCGCTCAAGGCGTCGCCCGCGGAGTAGTGCTCCGTCCGCGCCCGCTCGAGGTCGCGCTCGCTTTCGCGCAGCCGCGTGGTTTCGGCCTCGAGCTCGACCGCGGCGCGCGCGACTTCCCGCGTGTGGCGCTGCGCCTCGGCCAACGCCTCGTTGCGCCTCACCAGCCACAGCAGGTTTTGTTTCTGGGCACGCTCGGCCGAGAGCTCGCTGTAGCGCCGGGCGGTCTCGGCTTGCTGCCCGAGCCGCTCGATCTGCGATGCGAGCTCGAGGCGGATGTCGCCCAGGCGCGCGAGGTTGTCGCGGGTGTCGGCGAGGCGATGTTCGGTTTCGCGCCGCCGCTCCTTGTACTTGGACACTCCCGCCGCTTCCTCCAGAAACACGCGCAATTCCTCGGGTCTCGCTTCGATGATGCGCGAGATCATCCCCTGCTCGATGATGGCGTAGGCACGCGGGCCCAGGCCCGTGCCGAGGAAAATGTCCTGCACGTCGCGGCGGCGTACGTGAGTGTTGTTGATGAAATAGGAGGATTCGCCGTCCCGCTGCAGCACACGCTTCACCGAGATCTCGGCATACTGGGACCATTGGCCAGACGCCCTGCCGAGGCTGTTGTCGAAGAACAACTCGACGCTTGCACGCGCCACGGGCTTTCGCAGCGACGAGCCGTTGAAGATCACGTCCTGCATCGAGTCGCCGCGCAGAGCCGAGGCGCGCGACTCCCCGAGAACCCACCGGACGGCGTCGATGATGTTCGACTTCCCGCATCCGTTCGGACCGACCACGCCGACCAGTTGCCCCGGAATGCTCACCGTGGACGGATCGACGAAGGACTTGAACCCAGCGAGCTTGATTTGTGTGAGCCGCACGCTAGCAGAAGGCGCTACGAATCCAGGTAAAAGAAAACCGGCCGTTAGCCGGATTCATCGTCGATAAAACGGAGCCCCTATAATACCATCTCCAACTTCGCACCCGGACCCTGAATGCCGTCCAAGCCGAGTAAATCGCTCGAGAGTTTTCCCAATCCAAGCCCGCGCCGCGACTATTTGATCCGGATGCAGATCCCGGAGTTCACCTGCCTGTGCCCGCGAACCGGGCAGCCGGACTTCGCGACGCTTTTTCTCGACTACGTGCCGGACCGCAAGTGCGTCGAGCTGAAGAGCTTCAAGCTCTACATCTGGTCCTATCGCAACGAAAGCGCTTTCCACGAAGCGGTCACAAACCGTATCTGCGACGACTTGGTCGCCCTGCTCGCGCCGCGCTTCCTCCGCCTCACTGCCAGGTTTTACGTGCGCGGGGGAGTTTTCACAAGCGTGGTGGCTGAGCATCGCAAGAAAGCCTGGAAACCCGCCGCCGGCTTGGAGCTCGCGCCGATCGACGAGCAGCACAGCACGCGCTAAAGAGCAGGCACCGTGAATCCCCGACTGCAGTCTCTGCAGCCCTACCCGTTCGAGAAATTGCGCGGTCTGTTCGTGGGTGTGAAGCCGGACGCGGCGCTTGCGCACATCGGTTTGGGCATCGGCGAGCCGCGGCACCCGACGCCGGAGCTGATCAAGCGCGCATTGTCGGCGAGCCTCGCGAAGCTCGCCTCGTACCCTCCGACGGCCGGCGGCGATGCGTTGCGCCAGGCGCTCGCCGATTGGCTGGTACTACGCTACGGCCTGCGTTCGATCGACTGGGAGACCGAGGTGCTGCCCGTCAACGGCTCGCGCGAGGCCTTGTTTGCCCTTGCGCAGACCGTCGTCGACCCGGAACGCCACGATGCCGTGGTGGTCTGCCCCAATCCCTTCTATCAGATTTACGAGGGCGCGGCGCTGCTCGCCGGGGCACGGCCGTACTACGTGAACACCACGGCCGAACGTGGATTCGCCGCTGACTACGCTTCGATTCCGGAAGATGTCTGGCGCCGGACGCAGTTGCTCTACGTCTGCTCGCCGGGCAATCCGACCGGAAAGGTGCTGGGCCTGCCCGAGTGGAAGGAGATCTTCGTGCTCGCCGATCGCTATGGATTCATCATTGCGTCAGACGAATGCTATTCGGAGATCTATTTCGACGAAGCCGCGCCGCCGCTGGGGGCCCTTCAGGCCGCCGCGCGGCTGGGCCGTGGATTCGAGCGGTTGGTAATGTTCTCCAGCCTGTCCAAGCGCTCCAACGTTCCGGGCATGCGCTCGGGCTTTGTCGCCGGCGACACCGCTATCCTCAGGTCATTTCTGCTCTACCGCACCTACCATGGCGGGGCCATGAGCCCGGCGGTGCAAGACGCCAGCATCGCCGCTTGGCGCGACGAGGCCCATGTGCGCGAAAACCGCAGGAAATACGCGGAGAAATTTGCCCGTGTCGCGCCGCTCATGCAGACGGCGCTGGAGGTCGGGGTTCCCGACGCCGGTTTTTATCTGTGGGCCCATACCCCAGTCGCCGATACTGATTTCGCTCGGCGCCTTTACGCAGAGCAGAATGTCACGGTGCTCCCCGGGAGTTTCCTCGCGCGTGAGTCGAATGGGCTCAATCCGGGAACGAATTACGTGCGCATGGCGCTGGTGGCGGAAATCGACGAGTGCCTCGAGGCGGCCCGCCGTATCGTAGAATTCACTAGGAAACTATGAGCTCGTCCGCGATACAGAAGCTCCAGAGCGCCGTCGAAGAGGCATGGGAGGACCGCGCGCGCCTTTCGCCGGGCTCGGCGCCGGCGAAAACCCGCAGGTCCGTCGCGCGGGTGCTCGACGAGCTCGACCAAGGCAGGCTGCGGGTCGCGGAAAAGCTCGACGGAGCCTGGCACACGCACCAATGGATCAAGAAGGCCGTGCTGCTGTCATTCCGGCTGGAGGACAACCGGCCGATTCGCGCCGGATCTCTCCGGTTCTACGACAAGGTCCCAACCAAGTTCGAAGGTTACGACCGCGCGCGTTTCAAGCGAGGGGGATTCCGAGTCGTGCCTCCCGCCGTGGCGCGCCACGGGGCCTACATCGCAAAAAACGTCGTGCTCATGCCTTCCTACGTCAATGTCGGCGCCTACGTGGACGAGGGCACGATGATCGATACCTGGGCCACGGTGGGCTCGTGCGTCCAGATCGGCAAGAACGTGCATCTTTCGGGGGGAGTGGGCATCGGCGGGGTCCTCGAGCCCCTGCAGGCGAACCCCACCATCGTCGAGGACAACTGCTTCGTGGGCGCGCGCTCGGAGGTCGTCGAAGGCGTCATCGTCGAGGAGAACGCGGTCATCTCGATGGGCGTGTTCATCGGGGCGAGCACCCGAATTCTCGATCGGGCCAGCGGCGAAATTCTCTACGGCCGGGTTCCGGCCGGGTCGGTGGTCGTGCCCGGCACCCTGCCGTCCGCGGACGGCAAATACGGCCTATACTGTGCGGTGATCGTCAAGCAGGTCGACGCCAAGACCCGCGCAAAGACCAGCATCAACGAGCTGTTGCGCGGCGAGTAGCGACCCGCCGCGTCTCTAGGGGGATGCCGATGTCCGCGATGAAGCGACTCTTCCAGCTGATGGCCGACAAGAAGGCCTCTGACATTTTCCTGTCGGTCGGCGCTCCCATCAATATCAAGATCAACGGCGTCGCCATGCCCATCAATCAACAGCTGATGGATGGCAACACCGTCCGCGGTCTGCTCTACGAAGTGATCGACCAGAAGCAGAGGAAGGAGTACGAGGACACGCTCGAATTGAACACGGCATTTACCCTGCAGGGTGTAGGCAGTTTCCGCATCAGCGCCTTCCGGCAAAAGGGCTCGCCCGCAGTGGTGGTGCGCTACATTCCCAACATCATCCCGCCGCTCGACTCGCTCGGCCTGCCGCCAGTGCTCAAGGACATCATCCTGGAGAAGCGGGGCCTCATCCTGATGGTGGGCGCGACCGGATCGGGAAAGTCGACGACGCTTGCCGCCATGCTCGACTATCGCAACGAACAGCGAACCGGACATATTTTTACGCTCGAAGAGCCGGTGGAGTTCATTTTCCAGAACAAGAAGTCGATCGTGAGCCAGCGCGAGGTCGGGACCGACACCTTGGATATGAGGGTGGGGCTGAAGAATGCCTTGCGCCAGGCGCCCGATTGCATCCTCATCGGCGAAATCCGCGACAAGGAGAACATGACCTCGGCAATCCAGTACGCGCAGTCCGGTCACCTGTGCCTCGCCACGCTGCACGCCAACAACAGCTATCACACGATGAACCGCATCATCAGCTTCTACCCGCTGGAAAGCCGCACCGCGCTGCTGCAGGACCTGTCGGCGACGCTCAAGTGCGTCATATCGCAGCGCCTCGTCAAGAACGTCAGGGGCCTGCGTTCAGCGGCGGTCGAAGTCATGCTGAACAGCCGCTACATTGCCGAATTGATCGAAAAAGGCGAGATCAGCGAGATGAAGGAGGCGATGGAGAAGGCGCTGACCCCCGGCTCGCAGACCTTCGAGCAATCGCTCTTCAAAATGATTCGGGACGGTCTCATCACACAGGACGAGGGGCTTGCCAACGCGGACTCCGCGAACAATCTGCTTTGGCTCATCAACAACACCGCGGCCGGCGCCGATTTTGCGGCCGGCAAGGAACGAAACCCGGATGCAAGACCCGCGGCGGGAGCCACCACCAGCGCTCCGTTCAGCGAGTTCAAGCTCGACACCAGCGAGACGGAGCGCGCATAGCATTGATGCCGGTCGTCAGGACCCTACGGCTTCCCTTCTGCCGGGCCGGTTCCACCAAGAATCACCATGCCGGCCGTTGAACCGGCTGCGACGCTCCGGCTTGCGCGCGAGCTGATTGCGCGACGCTCGGTCACTCCCGAGGACGGCGGCTGCCAGGAATTCCTCGGCGAACGTCTTGCGCGGGTCGGATTTGCAATCGAGCCGATCCGGCGCGGGGAGGTGACCAATCTCTGGGCTCGACGCGGCGAGGGCCGTCCCCTCCTGTGCTTCATCGGCCACACGGACGTCGTGCCCACCGGTCCGGTCGAGAAATGGCACAGCGACCCCTTCGTGCCAACCGAGCGCGATGGTAAGCTCTTCGGGCGCGGAGCGGCAGACATGAAAACCTCGATTGCGGCATTCGTCGTGGCAGTCGAGGGTTTCCTGGCCAGGCATCCCTCGCCTCGGGGATCGATCGCACTGCTCATCACTTCCGACGAGGAAGGTCCCGCCGTGGACGGGACTTCGAAAGTGGTCCAGTTGCTGAAGAAACGGGGCGAGCGCATCGACTATTGCCTGGTCGGCGAGCCGACATGCGTTTCCAGGCTGGGCGACACGATCAAGAACGGCCGGCGCGGCTCGCTCTCCGGCACATTGCGGGTAAGAGGCGTGCAGGGGCACGTGGCCTATCCGCATCTTGCGAAGAATCCCGTCCATCTCGCGGTACCGGCGCTCACCGAGCTCGCCGCAACCGAGTGGGACCGGGGCAACGAATACTTTCCCCCGACGACCTGGCAGATCTCGAACATCCACGGTGGAACGGGAGCCGCCAACGTCATTCCAGGCGAGGTGGAAATCCTGTTCAACTTCCGCTTTTCCACGGCGAGCTCTCCTGAGGGGCTGAAGGCACGTGTCGGTTCGATACTCGATCGCCATGGGCTCGATTACGAGCTCGATTGGTCGCTTTCCGGGACGCCCTACCTCACGCCTCGCGGCAAACTGGTCGAGACTCTGAGCGCTGCAATCCGGGACGTCACCGGCGCCACCCCGGAGGTCAGCACCACGGGCGGCACGTCCGACGGCCGCTTCGTCGCGGAGGTCTGTTCCGAGGTGGTCGAGTTCGGTCCGGTGAACGCCTCGATCCACAAGCTCAATGAGCACGTCGATCTGGGCGCGATCGAATCGCTGCGCGAAATCTACCAGGGCCTCCTCGGGCGGCTTCTCGCATCCTGACGCGTTCACGGCCTCCCACCCGCACCCGCGCAGCACCTTCGGCGGTGCTGCGCGACTGGCTGTGCTACGCGGAACGGCGCTTTCGGGCGGCCCGCCTCCGGTTCGGCCACGGAACGCACAGCGCGCGAGACGAAGCGGCGTGGCTGCTCATGAGCGTGCTGCGCTTGCCCCACGATGAGCTTGCCCGATCGCTCGGCTACGAGCTGACGGCACGGGAACGCCGAAGCGCCTCGCGGCTGATCGAGGAGCGTGTCCGCACGCGTCGTCCACTCGCCTATCTCATCGACGAAGCCTGGCTGGGCGAGCACCGGTTCTACGTGGACGAGCGCGTCGTCGTGCCGCGCTCTTTCATCGCCGAGCTCCTTCGCGACCGGCTCGCCCCTTGGGTCTCTCGCCCGCCCGAGGTGCGCCGGGCGCTCGATCTGTGCACCGGGTCGGGCTGCCTGGCGATACTGCTAGCGCTGGCATTCCCTCGCGCGATCGTGGACGCCGCCGATATTTCTCGCCCGGCGCTCTCCGTCGCGCGCCGGAATTTGCGAGCCTACCGCCTCGGCCATCGCGTGAACCTTGTGCGGGGCGACCTGTTCGCCGGCCTGCAACAGGCACGCTACGATCTCATCGTCGCCAATCCGCCCTACGTCGGAACCGCGGCCATGCGGCGCCTTCCGCCCGAATACCGCCGGGAGCCGCGGCTTGCGCTTGACGGAGGACGGGACGGCTTGGAATTCACGCGCAGAATTCTGCTGGTGGCACGGGATTTTCTGCGCCCTAGGGGGCTGCTCGTCGTGGAGATCGGGCACAATCGCAGTCGGCTCGAGCGCGAGTTTCCACGGCACCCGTTCATTTGGCCGGAGACGAGCGCCGGATACGACTGCGTGTTTCTTCTGAGCCGCGAAGATCTGCCCGGATCGGCTTTACAATAACCGCCGGAGCGCCCATGCCGATTGACAGATCGCCCGCCGCTGCGCTGGTTCTCGCCGCCCTTGCAGCCGGTCCGGTCTTGGCGCAGCAAGACTACCCGAGGCGCGCGATCACCATCATCGCCCCCTTTTCACCCGGAACAGGCATCGATATCCTGGCGCGCACCTGTGGCCAGAGGTTGAGCGAACGCTGGGGCGTAGCCGTCGTCGTCGACAACAGACCTGGAGCAAGCGGGAATATCGGCACGGAGCTCGCCGCTCGGGCGGCAGGCGACGGCTACACCTTGATGATGACCGCCACGACATTTGCCCTCAACCCTGCGCTGAGCAAGAAATCTAGCTACGATCCCCTGAAGAGCTTCACCCCGGTGAGCCTGGTTGCGACCGGCGTTCTTTCATTTGCGATCAGCGCAAACACGCCCGCCGCCAACATCGGCCAATTCGTCGCTCTTGCCAAATCGAATCCG
>VBCT01000142.1 GCA_005882235.1 Betaproteobacteria bacterium | reverse complement strand
CTTGTCGAAAGACCCGACGTTGCGCGGGTTCTCGTAATGGTCCAGTACCTTGTCGCTGTATGCCATGGTGTTGCTCCTAGATTTTGCCTATTCCTAATCCTCAATGTGCTGCCCACTGCACGGTATTCAAGTCCACGCCCTCCTTGTACATCTCCCAAAGGGGCGAAAGCTCGCGCAGCTTGCCGATCTTGGCGCGCAGGAGCTTGACGGCGTAGTCGATCTCCTCCCCGGTCGTGAAGCGGCCGATCATGAAGCGACTCGAGCTGTGGGCGAGCTCGTCCGAGCGCCCGAGCGCCCGCAGGACATACGAGGGCTCGAGGCTCGCCGAAGTGCAGGCCGAGCCCGAGGACACCGCCACCTCCTTGATCCCCATGATCAGGGACTCGCCCTCGACGAAGTTGAAGCTGACGTTGAGGTTTCCCGGTATGCGGCGCTCCAGGTCGCCGTTGACGTAGACCTCTTCCATGTCCTTGAACCCGGCGAGCAGCCGGTCGCGCAAGGCGCGGATGCGCTCGCTCTCGGCGGCCATCTCGAGCTTCGCGATGCGGAACGCCTCGCCCATGCCCACGATCTGGTGGGTCGGGAGCGTCCCCGAGCGCAATCCCCGCTCATGCCCGCCGCCGTGGATCTGCGGCTCGATGCGCACGCGCGGCTTCCTGCGCACGTACAGCGCGCCGATGCCCTTCGGGCCGTAGACCTTGTGCGCGGTCACCGTCAGGAGATCCACTTTCAATTTCTGCAGGTCGATCGGGATCTTGCCCGCGGCCTGTACCGCGTCGCAGTGGAAGATGATGCCTTTCGAGCGGCAGATCTCGCCGATCTCGGCGATCGGCTGGATCACGCCGATCTCGTTGTTCACCATCATCACCGACGCGAGGACGGTATCGGGGCGCAGCGCCGCCTTGAATTTCTCCAGGTCGAGCAGCCCGTTCTGCTCCGGGTCGAGGTAGGTCGCTTCGAAACCCTGGCGCTCGAGCTCGCGCACGGTGTCGAGCACCGCCTTGTGCTCGGTCTTCATCGTGACGATGTGCTTGCCCTTGCCCTTGTAGAAATTCGCCGCGCCCTTGATCGCGAGGTTGTTGCCTTCGGTCGCACCCGAGGTCCAGATGATCTCCTTGGAATCGGCATTGAGGAGCGCCGCGACGTGCCCGCGCGCCTCTTCCACCGCCTTCTCCGCCTCCCAGCCGAACGCGTGCGAGCGGCTCGCCGCGTTGCCGAACTGCTCGGTGAGGAAGGGAATCATCTTCTGCGCCACGCGCGGGTCGACCGGCGTGGTCGCGGAATAGTCGAGGTAGATCGGGAATTTCATTGCGCGCGTCCCGCTCAAGCCGATACCGCGGCTTCCTTGCCGCGTTTGTCCTGGAGTACGCTCACCGCGTTCTTGCGCGTCGCCTGCTGCGCGACGAGGTCGGAGAGCTTCACCGAATCCAGGTATTCGTACATCTTGTCGTTCAGCTTCGCCCACAGGTCGTGGGTCATGCAGCGCTGCTCGTCGTGGCAGTTTTCCTTGCCGCCGCACTGCGTCGCGTCGAGCGGTTCGTCCACCGCCGTGATGATGTCCGCGACCGACACCCTTTCGAGACTGCGCGCGAGCGTGTAGCCTCCGCCGGGCCCGCGAACGCTGTCGACCAGCGTGTGGCGCCGCAGCTTGCCGAAAAGCTGTTCCAGATACGAGAGCGAGATGCTCTGCCGCTGGCTGATGCCGGCGAGCGTCACCGGACCCTTGCCGCCGTGCATGGCGAGGTCCAGCATCGCGGTCACTGCGAATCGTCCTTTGGTCGTCAGTCTCATGGTTGCACCCTGAACGGCTTCGAATACCCGATAAATTCCGTCAAGTATATACAATCCCGAGGAAATCAATCAACTATTTGTTGACCACCTTGGGCCCTAGGCGAAGCTGCCTCTGGGACTCTTCGCGCTCCGCCTGAAGCTCCTCAATCTGATTCAGAATCAATTCGATGCGCCTATCCATGTCGACGCTGTGATCGAGCAGGCCCTGGACCGCCTTGGCGAGCGGATCGTCCTCCGCCTTGGATGTCACCGCATAGGCAGAGAATCCCAGTTTCGCCGCCTTTTCCTCGCGCGTCTTGTCCTGCTCGTCGAGAATGACCCGCGCCGGGATACCCAACGCGGTCGCGCCTGGGGGAACGTCTTTCACGACCACCGCATTCGAGCCGATTTTCGCGCCCTCGCCGACGAGGATGGGCCCCAACACCTTCGCCCCCGCGCCGATAACGACCCCCTGCCCGAGCGTCGGGTGGCGCTTGCCCTTGTTCCACGAGGTCCCGCCGAGGGTCACGCCGTGATACAGGGTGCAGTCATCTCCCAGTTCCGCGGTCTCGCCGATGACCACCCCCATGCCGTGGTCGATGAACACGCGCCGTCCCACTCTTGCACCGGGATGAATCTCGATGCCGGTGAGAAAACGCGAGACGTGCGAGACGAAGCGCGCGAGCCAGCGCAACTTCATGCGCCACAGCCGGTGCGACAATCTATGGATGAGAAGCGCGTGAAAACCGGGATAGCAGGTAATGACTTCCCAGGTCGAACGCGCCGCCGGGTCGCGTTCGAATACGCAGGCTATGTCTTCGCGGATTCGGGTAAGCATCGGTATTCCAGAGGCCGATACCCGGCATTATCAGAAACCTTAGTGAATTGGTCAACTATTTACCGGGTGGACCCCTGTCGTCCCAGGCTGCGAGCATGCCCCGCAGAATGTTGACCTCCACCGCCTCCAGCCGCGCCTTTGCGAACAGCCGGCGCAGGCGATCCATGAGCTTGCGAGGGTGCCGCGGGTGCAGATAGCCGCTTGCATACAGGCTGCGCTCGAGATGCGCAAAGAGTTTCTCCATCTCCTCGTGAGTCGCGTACGCGGTCTTCGCGGGCGCGGCGGAAGGAGCCAGCGCGGCCATGCGCAACTCGTACGCGATCACCTGCACCGCCTGGGCGAGATTGAGGGAAGCGTACTCCGGATCGGCGGGAATGCGCGCAAGGGCGCTGCAGCGCATGATTTCCTTGTTCGTGAGGCCGACGGTTTCGTTGCCGAAGACGATCGCGACCTCGTCCTTTCGCGCCGCGCTCAGGAGCTCCTGCGCCGCAGCGCGCGCATCGAGCGACGAATGTGACAACTCGCGCTCGCGCGCGCTCAAGGCCACCGAGTACGTCGTTCCGGCGAGCGCCTCCTCCAGATTCGCGCACGCGTGCGCGGACTCGAGGACGTCCGCCGCACCGGAGGCCATGGCACGCGCGTCCGGATGGGGAAAGCGCTTCGGCCGCACCAGGCGGAGCTGCGTGATGCCCATGGTCTTCATGGCACGCGCCGCGGCGCCGATGTTGCCGGGGTGCGAAGGCCGCAGCAGGACGACGCGGATTCGAGACAGCGGACCGCCGGTTTTCATACTAGAATCCGGCGTTCAGCAGCGCCGCTCTTTTGAATTCCCGGACGAAAAAATGCACCCGATGCTCGGAATCGCGGTCAGGGCCGCGCGGCGGGCCGGCGCGATCATCAACCGCGCAGCGCGCGACGTGGAATTGCTGCCGGTCACTCGCAAGCGGCACAATGATTTCGTCACCGAAGTGGACAAGGCCGCGGAACGGGCGGTCATCGAGATACTGCACCGTGCCTATCCGGACCATGCGATTCTAGCAGAGGAGTCCGGCGCCTCCGCCGGGAACGCGGGCGAGTCCGAATACACCTGGATCATCGACCCGCTCGACGGTACGACCAATTTCATCCACGGCTTTCCCCAGTACGCCGTTTCCGTCGCCTTGCGCCACAAGGGCCTTCTCGCGCAGGCGGTGATCTACGATCCGACCAACAACGAGTTGTTCACGGCGACGCGCGGCCGCGGCGCCTACCTGAACGAGCGGCGCATCCGCGTCTCCAAGCGCGCGCAGCTCAACGAGGCGCTGATCGGCACCGGCTTCCCCTTTCGCGATCTCCAGAGCCTCGACGAATATCTCGCCATGTTCCGGGAGTTCACGCTGCGCACCTCCGGGCTGCGCCGCGCCGGCGCCGCAGCCCTCGACATCGCCTACGTGGCCGCGGGAAGGCTGGATGGATTCTGGGAAATCGGCCTTGCGCCCTGGGACATGGCGGCAGGCGCCCTGCTCGTGCAGGAGGCCGGCGGCCTAGTCGGGGATTTTCGCGGCGACTCCGGCTACCTCGATTCGGGCCGCATCGTCTGCGGCAGCCCGAAAATCTTCGCTCAAATGCTTCGAGTCATCGGGCCGCTCGCCGCGAAGTAGGCGGGGCTCCCCACTCCATGCGCCGCCTGCTCCGCATCCTCGCCGCGGGCTCGATTCTGTCGGGCCTGCCCGCCCACGGCGCCGAGCTGCGCATCGGCCTCGCGGCGGACGTGACCTCGATGGACCCGCACTTCCTCGCCATCGCGCCGAACATCAATATAGCCTGGCACGTCTTCGATGCGCTCACCCACGTGGACGAAGACACGCGCCTCATTCCGGGTCTCGCCGTCTCCTGGCGGGCGCTCGACGCGACCACCTGGGAGTTCAGGCTGCGGCGGGGCGTGCGCTTTCACGACGGGGCCGAGCTGACCGCGGAGGACGTGGTGTTCTCGATCGAGCGCACTCTCAAGGTGCCCAACGGCCAGTACGGAATCTTCACGCGGCGCATCGTCGGCAAGGAGGTCGTGGACGCGCACACGCTCCGCCTGAAGACGGCGACGCCTTATGCGATGGTGCCCTACGATCTCAATTCGGTGTTCATCGTTTCGAGGAAGGCCGCGGCCCGCTCGCTGCCGGAGGATTTCGACTCGGGCAAGGCGATGGTCGGCACCGGTCCTTTCAGGTTCGTGCGCTTCGCGCGCGGCGACCGCGTCGAGCTCGCGCGCAACGACGACTACTGGGGAGCGCAGGGTGGAAAAAGCGCGGCCTGGGAGAAAGTCACTTTCCGCATCGTGCCCACGGACCCGGCGCGACTCGCAGGCCTCCTCTCCGGAGAGCTCGACGCGATCGAGCAGGCCCCCACCGCAGACCTGCAGCGCATCCGGCGCGACGCCAGGCTGCAGATCGCGCAAAAAGTTTCCTGGCGCACGATCTTCTTTTATCTCGATCAATACCGCGATCGCGCGCCCGGGCTCGCCGACAAGGCCGGCAGGCCGCTGGAACGCAATCCCTTCCGCGACCTCCGGGTGCGGCGCGCGCTCTCGAAAGCGATCAACCGGCAGGCGATCGCCGAGCGTCTCATGGACGGGGCAGCGATTCCAGCGTCGAACCTCGTCTCGCCGCCCGTGTTCGGGTACGCGCCGGACCTGAAACCCGAGCCCTACGATCCCGAAGGGGCGAAGCGGCTGCTCGCCGCAGCGGGGTATCCCGACGGATTCGCGATGACGCTTTCCGCGACCAACAACCGCTACGTCAACGACGAGCAGATCGCGCAGGCCGTGGCGCAGATGCTCGCGCGCGTCGGGGTCCGCGCGCGCGTCGAGACTCTGCCGCTGAACGCGTATCTGCCCAAAGGGCGCAAGGGAGAATTCGCGTTTGCGATGTTCGGCTGGGGCTCGTTCTCCGCAGACCTCGCCCTGCGCGCGCTCGTCGCCACCCCCGATCCGGACAAGGGCTTCGGTGCATTCAACTGGTCGGGTTACTCGAATCGGGACGTCGACGCGCTGCTCGAGCGCGCCTTCGCGAGCGTCGACGAGAAGCAGCGCGAGGCGCTCGCGCGCGACGCGATGCGCCTCGCCATGCGCGACCACGCGGTCATCGCGCTGCATCACCAGGTCGCGGCCTGGGCGATGCGAAAGCCGCTTGTCTACGCG
>VBCT01000141.1 GCA_005882235.1 Betaproteobacteria bacterium | reverse complement strand
ATTTGCCTCCAGACGCGGCGCTGGAACGGCGTGCCTTGAAACGCGATCGGCAGATCGAAGCGGAATTCGCAATCCTCGAGGTAGCGCTCGATTTGCGCGCACGCCCGCGCCGCAAGCCGGTCCCTCGGCGCAAGCGCTCCGGCCGATTTCGGCAGGAGCGTGATGTCCGCGAGCACATCGCCTTCGGTGCGGATACCGAGGAGCGCGAATGGCGTCGGCAGTTTCGCCTGATAGGCTGCGCCTGCGGTGCGCGTGCGCGTCACTGGGTTCATGCGGGCTGGCGCGCGGCGCGAATGCGAAGGAGCTGGATCGCGACGACCACGGCGAACAGGCCCAGGCCGACGATATCAGCCGTCGTGGTCGGGTACACGAGCGCCAGTCCCGCGACGATCAGCATCACCCGTTCGATCCAGGTCGTGCGCTTGAACAGCCAACCTTGTACGCCGCCCGCGAGCGCGGCGATGCCCAGCGCGGCGGTGATCGTGACGAGAGCGATGGAGCCCCAATCGGCGTTGCCGAGCGTTTTGATCGAGCCCGTGAGTAGCAGTCCCACGCCGGAGGGATCGAGCACGAACATGAAGGGCACGAGAAACGCGGGCATGGTGTATTTCCACGATTGCAGCGTGGTGCGGTACGGATCGCCGCCGGTGATCGCGGCGGCGGCGAAGGGCGAGAGCGCGGTCGGCGGCGAGACTTCCGAGAGGACCGCGTAATAGAAGATGAACATGTGCGCGGCGAAGTCGGGCACCCCCAGCTTGATCAGCGCCGGCGCCGCGATCACCGCGCAGATGATGTAGGAGGCGGTCACCGGAACGGCAAGGCCCACGATCCAGACAATGAGCGAAGTGTAGATCGCCGTCAGGAGCAGCGACCCTCCGGCATATTCGATGATGATCGAGCTGAATTTGAGGCCCAGACCCGTGAGCGTCACTACGCCGACGATGATGCCGGCGCCGGCGCAGGTGGTCGCGACGTTGAGCACCCCGGTCGAGCCCGCCTCGAGCGCCTTGAAGAATTTCGACGCGAAGATTCCCCGTACCAGCGGCTCGCGCCCGCGGAACAGGTCGTAGGAGAACAAGGCGCAATCGCGATGCAAAAAGCTCGTTGCAAAAGAGAACACCGTCGCCCAGAACACCGACAGCACCGGTGAATATCCCATGAGCATGAATACGACGATCGACACCAGCGACAGGAAGTGGAACCAGTAATTTTTCGTCAAGCTCCACAGCGATTCGACCTGCACATACTTCACAGTGCTCATGCCGAATTTGCGCGCGTCGATCTCGACCATGAGATACAACGCGAAGTAGTAAAGGCAGGTCGGGATCGTCGCCATCAAGAGCACGTCGAGATAGGAGATTTTCAGGAACTCGGCGATGAGGAAAGCCGCCGCGCCGAGCACAGGCGGCGAGATGATCGCGCCCAGGCCCCCCGCCGCGAGCAGCCCGCCCGCCGCGTCCTTGCCGTATCCGGCCTTGACGAGCATCGGGTAGGCGACTGAGCCCAGCGTCACCGTGGTCGCCACGCCGCTCCCCGACGGACCGCCGAGGAGGAACGAAGCGAGCACCACCGTACGGCCTGCGCTGGTGGACTTTCCGCCCATGGCGGAGAACGAGAAATCGATGAAGAACTTGCCGGCACCGGAAAACTGCAGGAACGCCCCATAGATCGTGAACAGAATGATGAGCGAGGAAGAGACGTCCACGGCGACGCCGAAGATGCCTTCGAGCGTCATATACAGATGTCCCACGAGCCGACCGACTTCGTAGCTGCGATGCGCCCACGATCCGGGAAGCTGCTCGCCGAAAAGTGCGTAGACGACGAAGGAGGCCACCACGATCGGCATGACCCAGCCCGAGGCGCGGCGCATGCCTTCGAGGATCAGGAGGATGAGCGCGACGCCGAAGACGATGTCCCAGTTGTCCGGCGAAGTGTTGCGGTCCCAGATATCATCGCCGCCCTGGAGGATGTACGCGATCACCGCGACGGCTCCGAACGCGGCCACCCAGTCCCACCACATGATGCGGTGGCGGTAGCGCTTCGAGGCGGGAAACAGCAGGTAGCTGAGAAACAGCACGAAGCCGACGTGCACCGGGCGCAGCACCTGCGTCGGCACGATCGCGTACGCGCTGTAGAGGTGGAACAGCGACATCACCACCGCCGTCGCTGAGACGAAGATACCGAGCGCGCCGCGCAACTTGTTGCTAGCGCCCTCCTCCGCCTCGATGAACTGCTCGGCTTTTTTCAGCGCCTCGGCGTCGATTGCCGGCTCATCGGCTGCCGGCCTCGCGATCTCGCTCATCCGCCCTCCTCGGCGCGCATGCTAGCACAGCCCGCCGGCGTGACACGCCGCTTGGCGATCCGATCCTCAGGGGGTCTGTTGATTTTCTCTGCCCAGCGCGGCGAACTCCAGATCCTGAACCATCAACGACGACAGCACCGAGAGTTGATTCTTCGCCTGAATCGGCTTGCCGGCCCGCCAATAGGCAATGGCCAAATAGCGGTGCACTTCCTGAAATCCCCGGGTCAGGTCCTGCGCCCGCTCAAGAGCGTTGACGGCTTTCGAATAATTCCCTTCCTGGAGGTGATGGAGTCCGACGCCGAGCCAGTAATACGGGTCCTTCTCTTGCCTTGCCTGCAGAATTTCCGCGTACTTCAAGGCTTCCGATTCGCGACCTTGGGATACCAACAGCTGGTGCAGCGAACGCAACGCGATATCCGCGTCATCGTTGAGTGCAACCGCGTACAACAACAATTGTTCCGCGCTCTGAAGGAAGCCTTTTCGCGTATAGAGTTGCGCCAAATTGCTGTAACTCGGTGAATAGCCCGGGTCCGCGAGCACCGCCGCCTTGAAATGGGCATAAGCCGAAGTCAGGTCGCCTTGCGCCAGATATTCCGCCGCAACGTTGTTGTAAAAGCGCGCAACAATGCCGTCGTCGGACAGGACCGTCCCCTCCCTTCGCGAAGCGACTTGAGGTTCGAAATCGATGATCACGTCTCCGGATCGCATCAATCCGTCCTTGACGTACAACCCACCGTCGCTTCTGCCGCTAATGAGCAGATTCACGTGGCGATTGAGAAACTCGACGCTGCCGCGTCGGTCGAAAACAACGGGGACGCGGACTTCCTGCATCTGCACCGGCATGTCCAGAGCTTTTGCCAGCGAATACGACAGGACGGTCAGTGAAAGACAATCGCCGCTTTTGCGACGCCACGTTTCCGCGGCGATCGTCGAATGGTTCCTCGAATAGGAAAAATCCTTGGTCTCCGGCTCAAATAGGAGCGAGACCAAGTGATTCAGGCGATACTGCGCGCTGGAATTTTGAATTCGTGGATCGTTCAGTTTCGATAGAAGCGCGGCGTCGAGCTGGAAAAGATCCCGCTTGCTCACCGAGACCAGAGCCGCATCGTAGGCGAAAGCCTGGTCCTGCCACAGAAGATGCGCGGGCAGGGGCGCGCGCGGCGCTGCGGCACATCCCGCTAAGACGATGAAACACCCTGTGATCGATAGCGCTTTGAGAAACATGAATAAGTTCGCCCCTCGCGAACATTCTGCGCTTCGAGCCCGTGATCCCGCAAGCGGACCCGCGCCTTGGAAAGCGCGGGCCGCGTCCGGCCTTAACGAATTCTCACGCCCCGCTCTGCAAAATACTTGACCGCGCCGGGATGGAAGGGAATCGGCGAAGCGGCGGCCTTCTGGTTCTCCAGCCTGAAATTCTCCGCCTCCTTGTGCACGGCGATCATGTCGTCGCGCTTGTCGAAGATGGTCTTGACGATGTTGTAGGCGGTCTGGTTGCTCAGGTTTTCATGCGAAACGAGGATGTTCCACACGGTGGCCTGCCTATTGTCCGTATCCATGCCCCTGTAAGTCGCCTTCGGGATGACGTCCTCGATGTAGAGCTGGCCGTACTTCCTGTTCATCGCCGCGACAGCGTCGGCGTGGTCGATCATCCTGATCTTGAGGCCGGGCGTGTTGGCGAGGTCGGTCACCGCCGCGGTCGGCAGCCCGCCCACCCAGAAGAAGGCATCGATCTTGCGATCCTTGAGCGCGTTCACCGACTCGGCGACGCCGAGCCGCTCGCGCTTCATGTCACGGTCCTTGTCGAGGCCCGCCGCTTCGATGACGCGGAACCCCATCACCTCGGTCGCGCTGCCCGGCGAACCGGTCGAGACGCGTTTGCCCCGGAGGTCCGCCATCTTCGTGATGCCTATGCCGTCGATCGTGACCACGTGCATGCGATTGGGGTACAGGACCATCAGGGTGCGCAGGGGCACCTTCGCGCCCTTGAACTTGTCCTCGCCGCGGTACGCGTCCTGGCCGGCGTCCGCCATGGAAAACCCGATGTAGGGCTTGCCGGTCGCTATGAGCTTGAGGTTGTCCACCGAGCCCCCGGTCACCTCGGCCGTTGCCTGCAGCCCCGGCACGTACTTGGACAGGATATTCGCCATCCCGCCGCCCAGCGGGTAGTACACGCCGCCGGTGCCGCCGGTGGCGATCGACAAGCTGTACTTTTGCTGCGCCTGGGCAACGCCTGCCAGCGCAAGCGCGGCTCCGAGAGTGACTGATGCAAAGACCTTCATCGATTTCCCTCCTGTGAAGTTTCTTCCCCAACCGCTTCCGACCGCTGCTGCGGCCTGTCCGGTTCACCCGGAATATACGCGGACGCCCCTTCCGCGCCAAGTGGAGCAGCGCTACCTCGCAAACACCCGTGGGCCGGTTCAGGCCGGCCCGACATTCCTGAACAGCGCGCCGTCGCGAACGAGATCGCCGGAAGCGCGCACCTCGACCTTGCTGCGCTCGGCGAAGGCGAGCATGCGATCGATCGGACGGTACGCGCGGCGACCGACTTCCGGATCGATGTGGATCTCGTTCGCGCCGGTCTCGAGCGCTTCGGCGAGGTTCGCGAGGCCGTTCATCGCCATCCAGGGGCAATGCGCGCAACTCTTGCAGGTGGCGCTCGCGCCCGCGGTGGGCGCCTCGATGAAGCGCTTTTCGGGCATCAGCATCCTCAGTTTGTGAAGCATCCCGTTGTCGGTCGCGACGATGAATTCGTCGGCGTCCAGCGCCTGCGCGGCATTGATGATCTGCGTGGTCGAGCCGACCGCGTCGGCGAGCTTGATCACCTCGGCGGGTGATTCCGGATGGACGAGCACCTTCGCCCGCGGATGCTCTTTCTTCAGGATACCCAGCTCCAGCGCCTTGAATTCCTCGTGCACGACGCATGCGCCGTGCCACAACAGCATGTCGGCACCCGTCCGGCTCCGGACGTAGGCCCCGAGGTGACGGTCAGGCGCCCAAAGGATCTTTTCCCCTCGTTCGTGCAGGTGGCGCACCACCTCGAGCGCGATAGCCGAGGTGACCACCCAGTCGGCACGCGCCTTGACCGCTGCGCTCGTATTCGCATAGACCACCACGGTGCGCTCGGGGTGTTGGTCGCAGAAACGGGAAAATTCATCGACCGGACAACCCAGATCGAGCGAGCAGCTTGCATCGAGGTCGGGCAT
>VBCT01000140.1 GCA_005882235.1 Betaproteobacteria bacterium | reverse complement strand
CGCGGAGCCGCCGCAGCAATCGTCGAGGAACCCGATGCTTCTCGGGGGGACCTTCCATTTCTCGTCGTCGAAAACTCGCGTCTCGCGCTCGGACGGCTCGCCGCGCATTGGCGCGGGCTCGTCGACATTCCGCTGGTGGCAGTCATCGGCTCCAATGGCAAGACCACGGTCAAGGAGATGATCGCCGCGATCCTGCGCGAGCATTTCGGCGAGACGAACGCGCTTGCGACCGAGGGCAACCTCAACAACGACATCGGCCTGCCTCAGACGTTGCTGAAACTGCGCCGGAACCATCGCGCGGCGGTAGTCGAGCTGGGGGTCAATCACCCGGGAGAAACCGCTACCCTCGCCGCCATCGCTTCTCCGACGGTCGCGCTCATCAACAACGCCCAGCGTGAACACCAGGAGTTCATGAAGGGCGTCGCGGCGGTTGCGCGTGAGCACGGCACGGTGTTCGCAGCGATGCGGCCCGAGGGCACGGGCGTGATCAACGCGGACGACGAGTTCTCCGGGTATTGGCGTGGGCTTCTCGCGGGTAGGCGCGTTCGGGACTTCGGACTCGAGAAACCTGCGCAGGTAAGTGGTCGCCACCGCCTCACGCATTTCGGAAGCGAGATCGATCTACGCACCCCGCAGGGTGCGGCAAGGGTCGAGCTACATGTCGACGGCCGGCACAATGTTCTGAACGCCCTCGCCGCTGCCGCGTGCTCCCTGGTCGCAGGTGCAAGCCTCGAAGCGGTAGAGCGGGGTCTTGCGGCGTTCCGTCCGGTCGGCGGACGAATGCAGCCCCGGACCGCTTCCTCGGGGGCGAAACTCATCGACGATAGCTACAACGCCAATCCGGATTCGGTGCGCGCTGCGATCGACGTGCTTGCCGCGGAAGCCGGCGCGAAAGTCCTCCTGCTCGGCGACATGGGGGAAGTGGGCGAGCGCGGCGTGGAATTCCATCAGGAGATCGGCCGTTACGCGCGCGAGCGCGGCATAGACCGTCTGTATGCCGTGGGCGCGCTGTCTCGTGCTTGCGTAGAGGCCTTCGGAGAAGGGGCCCGACATTTCGCCACCGTGGAGGACTTGATCGCCGCGGCCCGAGGGGAACTGCGGCCGCGGACCACGGTGCTTGTAAAGGGCTCGCGCTTCATGCGCATGGAGCGGGTCGTCCAAGCCCTGGCCGGCGATCCCCCTTCGGCAGGAGGGCACTAGATGCTCCTCGCTCTCACGCAATGGCTCGCCCAGGACGTGCGCGCGTTCAACGTGTTCCAGTACATCACGCTGCGCGCGGTTCTCGCGACGCTCACCGCGCTCGCGATCTCGCTGCTCGCAGGT
Organism: Betaproteobacteria bacterium; assembly: GCA_005882235.1. GTDB lineage: Bacteria > Pseudomonadota > Gammaproteobacteria > Burkholderiales > SG8-39 > VBDM01. The sequence continues at coordinate 3,927 of VBCT01000140.1, read as the reverse complement.
CCGCTGGTGATCCGGAAGCTCACCGCCTACAAGATCGGCCAGGCGGTGCGCGACGATGGTCCCCAATCCCACCTCACCAAGGCGGGCACGCCCACCATGGGCGGGGCGCTGGTGCTGCTCTCCATCCTGATCACCACGCTCTTGTGGGGAGACCTCAGCAACCGATTCGTCTGGGTCGTGCTCGTTGTCACCTTCGGCTTCGGCGCGATCGGCTGGGTCGACGACTACCGCAAGGTTGTGAAGAACAATCCGAAGGGCCTTTCGCCTAAGGCGAAATTCTTCTGGCAATCGCTGATCGGCCTCGTCGCGGCAACCTATCTCGCCTTCGCGGTGTCGGCCCCCAGCACGGCGAAGGTCCTGGATTTCTTCATGGCCTGGGTGGGGAGTGGATTTTCCATGGGTCTGCCTCCGAATGCCGACCTGATCGTGCCGTTCTCCAAGAACGTCGCCTTCTCGCTCGGCGTGTTCGGCTTCATCACGCTCAGCTACTTCGTCATCGTCGGGACCTCGAACGCAGTCAACCTGACCGACGGGCTGGACGGGCTCGCCATCATGCCGGCGGTGATGGTCGCGGGCGGACTCGGCGTGTTTGCGATGGTCACGGGGCGCGTGGACTACTCCCGATACCTGCTCTTTCCTTACATCCCGGGCGCAGCGGAGCTCACGGTGTTTTGCGGCGCACTCATCGGTGCGGGCCTGGGCTTTCTCTGGTTCAACGCGTATCCCGCCGACGTCTTCATGGGCGATGTGGGCGCGCTTTCCCTGGGCGCCGCGCTCGGCACGGTCGCGGTCATCGTCCGCCAGGAGATCGTGCTTTTCATCATGGGCGGCGTGTTCGTCGCCGAAACGGTATCGGTGATGCTTCAGGTGCTCTATTTCAAATGGAGCGGCGGCAAACGCATTTTCCGAATGGCGCCGCTTCATCACCACTACGAGCTCTCGGGGTGGAAGGAGTCGCAGGTTGTCGTGCGGTTCTGGATCATCACCATGATGCTGGTCCTGTTCGGTCTGTCCACTTTGAAGCTGCGGTGAATCTCGCTGGCAGAAAGGTGCTGGTGCTCGGTTTGGGTGACACGGGTTTGTCGATGGCGAAATGGCTCGCACGACGGGGCGCGTCGGTGCGCGTCGCCGATACGCGCACGGGCCCGCCGCGACTCGCGGAGCTCAAGCGCTCGCTACCGTCCGTTCCTGCGAACAGCGGCCCGTTCCGGGACGAAATGTTCGCCGACATCGACCTTGTCGCCGTCAGCCCGGGCGTGCCGCTCGCAGAGCCTTCGGTGCGGCGTGCGCTCGATGCGGACATAGAGGTCGTGGGCGACATCGAGTTGTTCGCGCAGGCGCTCCCGGAGCGTCACGCGCGGATCATCGCGGTGACGGGCACCAACGGCAAGAGCACCGTGACTTCCCTCGCCGGTGCGATGGCGAGAGCCGCGGGGGTCGACTGCGAGGTCGCCGGAAACATCGGGCCGGCGGTGCTGGACGCGCTCATGCGCCGCGAAGATGCAGGACGCGCCGCGGGCCTGTGGGTGCTGGAGGTCTCGAGCTTCCAGCTCGAGACGACCGCCTCGCTTGCTGCAGACGCAGCCACGGTCCTCAACGTCACCGAAGACCATCTGGACCGGTACCGCAGCATCGACGATTACGCTCGCGCCAAGGCGCGGGTTTTTTCCGGTGACGGCATTCAGGTGCTCAATCGCGATGACCCGCGCAGCCTCGCAATGGCGCTGCCCGGCAGGAAAACGAGCACCTTCGGCCTCGACGCCCCTCGGCACGCGGAGGACTGGGGTCTGCTCGAGCGGGGCGGCGAGCCCTGGCTCGCGCAAGGCGCAAATGCGCTCCTTGCGGTACGGGAAATGAAGCTCGCCGGACTGCACAATGCCGCGAACGCTCTCGCGGCGCTCGCGCTGTGCCGCGCACTCGGCTTGCCGCTCCAGCCCCTGCTTGCGGCGCTGCGCGAGTTCAAGGGGCTCCCGCATCGCGTCGAGCTCATCGGGGAAGCGGACGGTGTGCGCTGGTATGACGATTCCAAGGGCACCAACGTCGGCTCGACGGTTGCGGCGCTCGTCGGGCTCGCGCGGCTCGATTCAAAACTGGTTCTCATCGCCGGGGGCGATGGCAAGGGGCAGGATTTTTCGCCCTTGAAGGAGGCGGTCGCGCGCTCGGCGCGCGAAATGGTGCTGATCGGCCGCGACGCGCTGTTGATCGAAGCGGCGGTGGCAGGCGCAGGCGTCCCGATCCGACGCGCCGCATCCATGGACCAGGCGGTGGCGCTGGCCGCGCAAGCGGCGCGCCCGGGCGATGCGGTGCTCCTTTCGCCCGCCTGCGCGAGCTTCGACATGTTCCGTGACTACAGGCATCGGGGAGAAGTGTTTCGCCTGGCGGTGGAAAGAGTCATCGATGCTCCGAAGCATTAGCCCGGGTCGAGCGCCCCTTGCCGAGTACGACAGCAGCGTGCTGTGGGCGGCCCTTCTCCTGCTTACGTTCGGAATGGTGATGGTGTACTCCTCTTCGATCGCGATGGCCGAGGCGAGTAAGTTCACCGGGGGAAAGTCCGCGTACTTCCTCGAGCGGCACGCGCTGTTTCTCGCCGCGAGCATGTTCGCCGGGATGCTCGCCTTCCAGGTCCCCGTGCGTCTGTGGCAGCAGGCGGCGCCGTGGCTTTTCGTGCTCGGCGTCGCGCTGCTCGCCCTGTTGCTCGCTCCTGGACTGGGTCGGGAAGTCAACGGAGCGCGTCGCTGGCTCTCGCTCGGGCTTGCAACGTTGCAGCCCTCCGAGTTCATGAAGCTGTTCGTCGTTCTTTACGCGGCCGACTACACGGTGCGCAAGCTCGCCCTGATGCACAGCTTCAAGCGTGGCCTTCTCCCGATGTTTGCGGTGATGCTGGTGGTCGGCTGGCTCTTGCTGCGAGAGCCCGACTTCGGCGCTTTCGTCGTGATCACGGCGATCGCTACGGGGATCCTGTTCCTCGGCGGCATGAACGGCAAGTGGTTTGGGGGTTTGCTCGTGATGATGGCAGCGGGCTTCGTCGGACTGGTCTTGTCCTCCCCGTACCGCATGCAACGGATTTTCGGCTTCATGGATCCCTGGTCGGATCCGTTCGGCCGCGGCTACCAGCTTTCGCATGCGCTGATTGCATTCGGCCGCGGCGAATGGTTCGGCGTCGGATTGGGGGCGAGCGTCGAGAAGCTCCTCTATCTCCCGGAAGCGCATACCGACTTTCTGCTCGCGGTGATAGGCGAAGAGCTGGGATTTGTGGGGGTGATCGCGGTAATCGCGCTCTTTTCGTGGCTGGTGCTGAGGGCATTCGCCATCGGCCGCCAGGCGGTGGCCTTAGAACGCCCGTATCCGGCGCTGGTCGCTCAAGGGATCGGAGTGTGGTTCGGGGTGCAGTCGTTTATCAACATGGGTGTGAACATGGGCGTGCTGCCCACCAAGGGCCTCACCCTTCCGCTCATGAGCTTCGGCGGGAGCAGCCTGCTCGCGAATTGCATGGCGCTCGCGATGCTGCTCCGAATCGATTGGGAAAATCGCCAACTGATGCGAGGGACAGCGGCGTGAAGCCATCATGGCGCGAACCATCATGATCATGGCGGGTGGAACGGGGGGACATGTCTTCCCCGGTCTCGCCGTGGCCGACCACCTGCGCAAGGCCGGCTGGCGCGTGGTGTGGCTCGGGGCCAAGACGGGCATGGAAGCGACCTTGGTTCCCAAGCACGGCTACGACATGGCCTGGGTAAGTTTTTCGGGCGTGCGGGGCAGGGGGCTGCTCGCGTTTCTTTTCCTGCCGCTCAGGCTGCTCGTCGCTTTCTGGCAAAGCGCGCGCGCGATCTTCGCGCATCGCCCGGACGTGGTCCTCGGCATGGGCGGCTACATCTCGTTTCCCGGCGGCATGATGGCGGCGCTCCTTGGAAGGGCGCTCGTCGTCCA
>VBCT01000139.1 GCA_005882235.1 Betaproteobacteria bacterium | reverse complement strand
CCCGACCGGCGCAATGACCACGAGGTCGAGCTCGCGCTCGTGATCGGCAGGCGCGGCAACAAGATCCCGAAGGAAAAAGCGCTCGGCTACGTGTGCGCCTACTCGATCGGCCTGGACATGACCGTGCGCGGGCCCGAGCTGCAGTGCTTCAGGAAGTCGATCGATACCTACAGCGTGCTCGGGCCCTGGCTCGTCACCGCCGACGAGATCGGCGATCCCAACGACCTCGACCTCTCGATCATGGTGAACGGCGAGCTGCGGCAGAATTCGAATACGAAATATCTCGTCTACAACGTCGAACGGCTGATCGAGTTCGCCTCGGCCATGTACACGCTGCATCCCGGGGACATCATCATGACCGGAACGCCCGCGGGTGTCTCCCCGGTGAAGCCCGGCGACGTGCTGCACGCGTACGTCGAAGGCGTGGGCGGGAGCGACATCCGCATTGCGCCCGCTTACGCCTGAATCGACCCGTGGCCGATCGCCCGGCAATCGCTCACATCGAGACAATCGGAGAGCCCATGCCCGTCACGGAAAAACCCGTATTGACCGCAGAGCTGCGGCTCGACGTCCAGGCGTTCTACGCGCGCTACGCCGAATGCCTGGACGGCGGCAGGCTGCAGCAGTGGCCGGAGTTCTTCCTGGATTCGTGCACCTACCGCGTCACGACGCGGCGCAACCTGCGCCTGGGGCCGGACGAGCATCTCGTGTCGCTCTCGACGCGGACGACCATGCGCGACCGCATCGTCGCGATCGGCCAGTCCGAGGACTACGAGCCGCACACGCAGCGCCACCTCATCTCGAACTTCCGCCTCCAGGCCGCCTCCGACGAGGAGCTGCGCGTGCAGGCGAACTTCGAGATCCTGCGCGCCTTCCCCGGGAAGCGCAGCGAGCGCTTCGTCTCAGGCACCTACGACGACCGCATCGCGATCGCGGGCAGGCGCCTCCATTTCAAGGAGAAGCTGTGCGTGCTCGATTCGGACGTTCCGCCCGACTCGCTGGTCTACCCGATCTAGGGCCGCTACAGGGCGCCAGGAGTCACTGGGACGGCGCAGCGTGCAGGAAGAACGCCCGGTCGAAGCAGGCGAAGCCGTTGACCGCGATATCGATGTCGATCCGCGGGAACTCCCCGCCCCCTGCCACCACTCCGCTGTCGAACCGATATGCGGCCCCGCTGCTGGCCTCGGTCAGGTCCAGCACCATGCGGTGCTGGCTGGTCGACTCCTTCCGCACGATCTGATACGTGCCGAAGCCCGTGAACTGCCGGTCCGGCGGCGGACTCGTCGAAATCGTGGCCCACACCACATCCACCACGGCGAATTCCTCGCGGATCGGTGTCGCGGCGTTGGGCAACGGCACGAGCTCGGCCGAGCCTGCGACCGGCCACTCGCGGATCGCGCACAGGCACGGCGCGAAGCAACCCTCGTCGTACGTAGAGGCGCTGAGCGCGTACGGCGTCGACACCGGCTTGGAGCGGATGTCGATGACCGTGTCAAAGCAGGACATCCCGTTCATCGACATCGCGATGTCGATCTCCGGGAAGGAACCTCCTCCGCTTACCAGGCCGCTGTCGAAGGTCTGCGCACCCTCGTCCCCGATCGTGAGAGTGAGCTTCATCTGCTGCTGCAGCGCCACCTCGCCCCCGACCCGGTACGTCCCCGATCCCGTGACGCGGGTGTCCACCCCGCCCAGCGCGACCACCCAGTTCACCTTCTCCACCCGGTACCACGTGAAGAGCGGGTCCACATGATCGAGGGCCAGCGTGTACGTCCCCCGGATATCCTTCGTCGTGAAGATCGGGCACAGGCACGGCCCGTAGCACCCGCGGCTGAACGAGGAGCCCGCCTCCAGCCTGTACAGCGTCGCAGAGGTCGTGCTTTGAGCCCCGGCAGGCGCGGCTGCCGCCGCGACGACGAGAACCAGAGCCAGCACACGGGCGGGAAGGGACAGAGCGTTGCGGTGGCGAAGAAAGCGCTTCATGGGGCCACCTCCACGGATTGATGCCGGGCAAAATGATACTTCAGCGATGTTGCACTCCGTGGCTCGATCCGCTGCGCCGGTTGGACCAAGGGCGAGGATTCGCATCGGAATTCCGAGCGTTATACGCGCTCCGGTTTGACGCAATCGTCGCTTTCCCTTTAAAATTCTGCGGTTTTGCAGCTGGAGCAGGGCGTGTGGCAAGTGTTCCGCCCGATAATCGGGCTGCAGGTTTTATGCACCGCTGCCGCAATCCTGCTGTCGGCCTGGCTCGCCGGAATACACGGCGCAATCTCCGCCGGACTGGGCGGATCGATAGGAATCATCGCCGGCCTGGCTTTTGCAGTATTGGCTGCACGCGGTAAATCGAAGTCTGCAGGGGAGGCGCTGTATACCGCCTTGAGGGCCGAGGCCGTCAAGCTGGTGCTCATGGTTCTCCTGTTGTGGTTCGCGCTGACGGCGTACAGGGACGTCGTCGCGATCGGGCTGATCGGCACGTTCATCGCCACGGTCCTGATTTTCACCATGGCAATACTGGTTCGCGAAAAGTAAAGAGCTTCCCGCAAATGGCCGCCGAGCATGAACTGACGCCGAGCTCCTACATCGGCCATCACCTCACGTTCCTCCAGCACCCGGTGGGCGAGGGCTCGTTCTGGACGCTGAATGTGGATTCGCTGGTGACCGCCGCTCTGCTCGGCGTCTTCAGCCTCGGTTTCCTCTGGTGGGTGGTGCGCGGGGCGACTTCGGGCGTGCCGAACAAGCGCCAGGCTTTCGTCGAGATCCTCTTCGAATTCGTCGACAACCAGGCGAAGGACATCTTCCACGGCGACCGCAAGTTCATCGCGCCCACGGCGCTCACCGTGGGCTTGTGGGTGCTGCTGATGAACGCGATGGATTTCCTGCCGGCGGACGTCCTGGCGTGGTTTACGCATTTGTTCGCGCCGCACGGATTCCGCGCCGTTCCCACCGCCGACGTCAACACGACTTTTGCCCTGGCCCTTTCGGTATGGCTTCTGATGATCTACTTCTCGATCGCGGTGAAGGGCCTGGGCGGCTGGATCCACGAGCTGTTCTGCACGCCCTTCGGTTCGAACGTGCTGCTGTGGCTGCCGAATCTCCTGTTCAACCTGGTCGAGTACATCTCCAAGCCCCTGTCGCACTCGCTGCGGCTCTTCGGCAACATGTACGCGGGCGAGATCATCTTTCTGCTCCTGTGGATGATGGCCGGGGCCGGTCTCGCCGGCACCGTCTTCGCCGTGCCGCTCGGCCTGATCTGGGCCGTCTTCCACATCCTGATCGTCGCGCTGCAGGCGTACATTTTCATGATGCTGACCGTCGTCTACATTTCGATGGCGCACGAAAGCCACTGACCAACTGACGTTCCAGAAAGGGAACCACAATGGAAAAACTCCAACTCGTCGCCCTGGTCCAGGCCTATACCGGCGTGGGCATCGGCCTTATGGTCGGGCTGGGCGCGCTGGGCGCCTGCGTCGGCGTGGGCATCATGTGCAGCCGCTTCCTCGAGGGCGCGGCGCGCCAGCCGGAAATGATCCCGGCGCTGCAGGCCAAGGTGTTCCTGCTGCTCGGCCTGATCGACGCCTCGTTCATCATCGGGCTCGGGATCGGCATGTTCTTCGCGTTCGCCAACCCGCTGCTCGGCGCGCTGGGATGAACCTCAACTTCACCCTGATCGCGCAGGCCCTCGCCTTCGCGCTTTTCATCTGGTTCACGGTCAAATTCATCTGGCCGCCGCTGATGCGTGCGATCGAGCGGCGCCAGAAGCAGATCGCCGACGGCCTCGCCGCGGGCGAGCAGGGCAGGCGGGACCTGGAGGCTGCGGGCAAGCGCGCGCACGAGGAGCTCGCCGAGGCGCGCGAGCGCGTCGGCGAGATCATCGGTTCGGCGGAAAAGCGCGACGCGCAGATGCTCGACGAGGCGAAGGCCGCCGCCAGGGCCGAGGCCGATCGCATCCTCGCCGCGGCCAAGGCCGACATCGACCAGCAGGTCGCGCGCGCGAGGGAAGCGCTCAGGGAGCAGGTCGCCGCGCTCGCCGTCGCCGGCGCGGAGAAGATCCTGCGCCGCGAGATCAACTCCGAGACGCACGCCGAGCTGCTCGGCCAGCTCAAGCGGGAAATCTGACCGTGGCCGAAGCCGCCACCATCGCCCGGCCCTACGCCGAAGCCGTGTTCGGCCTCGCGGAGAAGGCGGGCGCCTTCGCCCCGTGGCTGGAGAGGCTCGCGATCATGGCACGGGTCGCGGCGCATCCGGAGATGCGCTCGTGCATCTCCAACCCCAATCTCGGCGCGAAGCCGCTCTACGACCTGTTCATGGAGCTGTGCAGGGAGGATTTTCCGGCCGACGCGCGCAACTTCGTCCGCGTGCTCATCGCGAACGACCGTCTCACGCTGCTTCCGCAGATCCACGAGCAGTTCATCGAGCTGAAGAACGAGCTCGAAGGCGTGGTCGAAGCGGAGATCCGCACCGCTTTTCCGCTCGACAACGCGCAGATCAACGGCCTCGTCGCGGACATCTCGCGGCGCCTGAAGCGCAGGGTCCAGCCGCGCGTCGCCGTGGACAAGGAGCTGATCGGCGGCGTGCGCATCACCGCCGGCGACGAAGTGATCGATGGTTCGGTGCGCGGCAAGCTCGAAGAGATGGCCGCGTCGCTGAAAGCGTGACGAATGAATTCGAGGAATGACATTCGTCATCCTGAGCGAAGCGAAGGATCTGCTTTTTGAAAAACAGAGCAACAGCAGATTCTTCGCTGCGCTCAGAATGACAAGGCAATAGGAGCAAAGATGCAACAGCTGAACCCATCCGAGATCAGCGAGCTGATCCGCAGCAAGATACAGAATCTCTCGCTGTCGGCGGACGTGCGCACGCAAGGGACGGTCGTGACCGTCACCGACGGCATCTGCCGCGTCCACGGCCTCTCGGACGTGATGCAGGGCGAGATGCTGGAATTCCCGAACAACACCTTCGGCCTCGCGCTGAACCTCGAGCGCGACTCGGTCGGCGCGGTGATCCTCGGCGAATACGAGCGCATCACCGAGGGCGACCCGGTCAAGTGCACCAGCCGCATTCTCGAGGTGCCGGTGGGCCCGGAGCTCCTCGGGCGCGTGGTGAACTCGCTCGGCCAGCCGATCGACGGCAAGGGCCCGGTCCCCGCCAGGATGACCGACGTGATCGAGAAGGTCGCGCCCGGCGTGGTCTGGAGAAAATCCGTCTCGCAGCCGGTGCAGACCGGCCTGAAGGCGATCGACTCCATGGTGCCGATCGGCCGCGGCCAGCGCGAGCTCATCATCGGCGACCGCCAGACGGGAAAGACCGCCGTGGCGGTCGACACCATCATCAACCAGAAGGGCAAGGACCTGATCTGCGTCTACGTCGCGATCGGCCAGAAGGCCTCGACCATCGCGAACGTGGTGCGCAAGCTCGAAGAGCACGGCGCCATGGCCTACACCATCGTGGTGGCGGCCTCGGCCTCGGAGTCGGCGGCGATGCAGTACATCGCGCCCTACTCGGGCTGCACCATGGGCGAGTATTTCCGCGATCGCGGCCAGGACGCGCTCATCATCTACGACGACTTGACCAAGCAGGCCTGGGCGTACCGGCAGATCTCGCTGCTCCTGCGCCGCCCGCCGGGGCGCGAGGCGTACCCGGGCGACGTGTTCTACCTGCACTCGCGGCTCCTGGAGCGCGGCGCGCGCTGCTCGGAG
>VBCT01000138.1 GCA_005882235.1 Betaproteobacteria bacterium | reverse complement strand
CCCGTACACCTCCGGGTGCTGCTGGCGGAAACGATAGCTGTGCCGCCGTTGGATTTCCTGCTTTGCGCAACGGCACCGCTCTCTCCCCAGCTCGCGAGCGAGGCGGAGGCGCGCTTCGCGGCGCCGCTGTACGAAATCTACGGCTGCACCGAGGCGGGGCAAGTCGCCGTTCGGCGCCCGGCCCAAAACCACGAATGGCAGCCCCTGCCCGGCTTGGCCCTGTTCCAAGACGACAAGGGAACCTGGGTAAAGGGCGGGCACGTTGAGAAGGAAGTGCTGCTCAACGACGTGATCGAGCTGCGCGACCGAAACGCGTTCGTTCTGCACGGACGGACTGCCGATCTCGTCAACATCGCCGGAAAGCGGACTTCGCTCGCGCACCTCAACTTTCAGCTGAATTCCATCGAAGGCGTGCGGGACGGTGCGTTCGTCATGCCCGAGGAAGACGATGGGACGGTGACTCGGTTGACGGCTTTCGTCGTCGCCCCCGGGCTCACCGGCGAGACCGTCATGGCCGCGCTGCGCCAGCGTATCGACGCGGCTTTCCTTCCTCGACCGCTTTGTTTCGTCGAATCCCTGCCCCGCAACGAAACCGGAAAGCTGCCGCGAATGGCGCTCGACGATCTGGTGGCCCGCCTGGCGGCCAAAGCGGGGTAGCGTTGACGACGGTCGAGTGCGGCTTTCCTTCGGATCACGCTACTGCAGCGGGGCACTTCCCGGGAAATCCCATCATCCCCGGGGCGCTCCTGTTGAGCGAAGTGCTTCGCGCGATCGAAACGAATCTGGGTAAAAACCTTTTCCCCTATCAGATCCGATCGGCCAAATTCATTCGGCCGGTGCGTCCGGGCGAGCGCGTGTCCATCGACTTTTCCAGGCGAGACGAAAAAAGAATAAGCTTCAGCTGCAAGGTGGGGGCAACGCCCGTGCTTGCGGGGGAGGTCGTTTGCGAGCCAAGCAGCGTGGAGAGACGATCCTGAGTACGACCACCGCAATCAACAGCGAAAACGGCCGGCGCTGGCGTCCGGCGCCGGCGATCCATGTCTCGGTGTTTCTGCACGCTGCAGCTGCCGTCTGGCTCGTCGCGCACCCGCCGGCATGGCCATGGGCGCTGGGCGTGCTGGGGGCGAATCATCTCGCGCTCTTTCTCGCGGTGCTGTGGCCGCGCGGACAGCTGTTGGGGCCGAACTTGGTGCGCCTACCGACTCCCGCCGTGCGTCGCCGCGAAATCGCGCTCACGTTCGACGACGGTCCCGATCCGGAAGTGACGCCGCGGGTGCTGGAACTGCTCGACCGCTTCCGGGCCAAGGCTAGTTTTTTCTGCATCGGGGAAAAGGCCGCCGCGTATCCCGACCTGGTGAAGGAGATCGCGCGTCGCGGCCACAGCGTCGAGAACCACAGCTACCATCATCACCAGGCGTTTGCGTTTTTCGGAATTTCCAGATTGAGGCGCGAAGTGGATGCCGCGCAGGCAACCGTTGCGGCTCTCACCGGCCGCCCGCCGGGTTTCTTTCGTGCACCGGCCGGATTTCGCAGCCCCTTGCTCGATCCGGTGCTCGCCCCCCGCGGATTGCGCTACGTGTCCTGGACGCGACGCGGCTTCGACGCGGTGAGCGGTGATCCGAATCGCATTTTGCGGCAGCTGACCCGAGCGCTGGGTGCCGGTGACGTATTGCTCTTGCACGACAGTGCACCTGTAGTGCTTGCCGTGTTACCCGCATTGCTGGAGCAAATATCGGCGCAAGGCCTCAAAGCGGTCTCCCTCGCGTCGGCCTGCGCGGACGAGCTCGTCGAATAGAACTCCACCGGGGCGGGAGATGCAGCCTCTTGTCATCAGCCGATTCTCCGTCGTGAACAGCCTCGGCCGGGGAACGGAGTCGATGCTGCGAGCGCTGCGCGAGAAGCGCTCCGGACTCGCGCCCTGCGGCTTCGAGACGGCCCGCATCGACACCTACGTCGGACCGGTTCCGGAGCTGGACGATTTCCGCGTGAGGCTCGATCTCCAGGACTATGACTGCCGTAACAACCGCCTTGCACAGCTGTGCCTGGAGCAGGACGGATTCGCCAAAGAAATCGCCGCGGCGCGCGACAGATATGGCGCCGGGCGAATCGGCTTGTATCTCGGCACGAGCACTTCGGGACTGCACACGACCGAGCTCGCGTACCGCCGCCGGGACCCGAAGACCGGCGCCTTGCCCGCCGATTACCGCTACGCGAAGACGCAAAACGCCTACTCGCTCGGCGAGTTCGTGCGCCGCTATCTCGGGCTGGCCGGACCGGGATTCGTGGTGTCCTCCGCGTGTTCTTCCTCGGCGAAAGTCCTCGGCAACGCCGCGCGCATGATCGCCGCGGGAATCTGCGACGCCGCAGTGGTGGGCGGCGTCGACAGCCTGTGCCTTATGACGCTCTACGGGTTTCACTCACTCGGACTTACTTCAGCCGGACCCTGCCGGCCTTATGACGTGGATCGGGACGGCATCTCGATCGGTGAAGGAGGAGGTTTCGCGCTCCTCGAGCGGGCGGAGCGAGTCGAATCCGGAGCGATCCAGCTTCTCGGAGTGGGCGAAAGTTCGGATGCCTACCATATGTCCACCCCGCATCCGGAGGGTCTCGGCGCGAGGATCGCCATGCAGCAGGCTCTGGACTCGGCGGGACTCGAGCCTTCCGATATCGACTACGTCAACCTGCACGGCACGGCCACCAGGAGCAACGACGCGAGCGAAGACAAGGCGGTGTTCGAGGTGTTCGGGCGGCAGACCCCCTGCAGCTCTACCAAGGGTGCGACCGGGCATTTGCTCGGGGCCGCGGGAATCACCGAAGCAATCATCTCCGTTCTCGCGATCGAGGACGGCCTGATGCCCGGCAGCGCGAATACGCGTAGCGTCGATCCCGCGCTGAAGTGCAACTACCTGCTCGAAAACAGGCGGGCGAAAGTCACCCGCGCTCTGACCAACTCGTTCGGCTTCGGCGGGAGCAACTGCAGTCTGGTCCTGGGAGTCGCCCAGTGATGCGGGTCTTCGTCGAAGGCGTCGGCCTGCTCGGTCCCGGCCTGCAGGGCTGGGAGGCCGCTCGCCGCGTTCTCGCGGGCGAGGCGCCCTTCCGCTCGGCTTCCACGGTCATAGCCGCAAGCGAGCTGCTGCCTCCGGCCGAGCGTCGCCGTACTCCCGTCCCGGTCAAGCTTGCGCTCGCCGTGGGGCAGGAGGCGTTTCAGAATGCCGGCCGCGATGCCGCGAGCACTGCGACGGTATTCACGTCCTCCTCCGGCGAAGGCGAAACGCTGCATCAGATGTGCGAGACCCTTGCCTCGGAGGAACGTGAGGTATCGCCGACGCGTTTTCACAACTCCGTGCACAACGCCGCCGCGGGTTACTGGAGCATCGCGACGCGGTCGCGGGAGGCCTCGACCAGCCTGTGTGCCTATGACGCGAGCTTTGGCGCGGGCCTGATCGAGGCCATGACGCAGGTCGTGTCGTGGCACAAGCCGGTCGCCGTGATCGCCTACGATCAGCCTTATCCGGAGCCGCTGCATTCGGCGCGCCCGCTCCTTGCGAGCTTTGGCGCCGCGCTCGTCCTGACGCCCGAAGCGACCGGGCGAACCTCCGCAACGTTCGAAATGGAGTTCCTGCCGGGAGAGGAGAAATCCGCCCGCATGTCCGATTCCGCCCTGGAGGAACTGCGACTCGGGATACCCGCCGCGAGAGCGCTTCCTCTGCTCCAAGCACTCGCGCGAAAGACTCGCAGCAGGGTCGTGCTCGATTTCCTGACCGAAACGCGCCTACGCGTCGCCGTGAGCCCGTGTTGATCTCCCGCGAGGCCATCGCCGAAATGATCCCGCATACGGGAGCGATGCACCTGCTCGACGGCGTGCTCACCTGGGATGCGGGCCGCATCCGTTGTTTGAGCCGGTCCCACCGCGACCGGCAAAATCCTCTGCGCATGGACGGACGGCTTTCGGCCTTGTGCGGCATCGAATACGCAGCCCAGGCCATGGCGATACACGGAGTACTGGCCGGCAAGGTCGCGAACCGGCCGCGACTGGGATACCTGGCGAGCCTGAGGGAAGTACGTTGCAGCAGGGCCCGGCTCGATGATCTGGAGGGCGAGCTTATCGTCGACGCCGAGCGGCTGATGGGCGAGGAAAGTCACGTGATCTACGGCTTCAAAGTGCGGGTGGGCGATGTCGAGGTCTTACGCGGCAGGGCCGCAGTGATCCTGGAAGCGGGCCGGGCGGGGTCGTGATACGGGCGCTCGTCAGCGGCGGCAGCGGTAGCCTTGGAGCCGCGGTATGCAGGCGCCTCGCGGCCGACGGCCGGCACGTCTACGTCCACGCGAACAGTCGCTTGGCACGGGCCGAAAAGCTTGCCGCCGAAATCGTCGCGAGCGGGGGGGCCGCCCAAGCGGTGGCCTTCGATGTCGCCGACCACGACGGGACCGGGACGGCGCTGCGAAAATTGCTCGACGATGGCCCGATCCAGATCGTGGTCAACAACGCGGGCATCCACGATGATGCGGTGATGCCGGGAATGCGGCCTGAGCAATGGTCACGGGTGATCGACGTCTCCCTCAACGGATTCTTCAACGTCACGCAGCCCTTGCTCATGCCCATGATAGGCACGCGCTGGGGAAGGATCGTCAACGTTTCCTCCGCGGCAGCGCTCGCGGGCAACCGCGGCCAGACCAATTACGCCGCTGCCAAGGCGGGACTGCACGGCGCGACCAAGGCGCTCGCCTTGGAACTGGCGAGCCGCGGGATTACGGTCAATGCGGTTGCACCCGGGATCATCGAATCCGCCATGACGGAGGGCGTTTTTTCCAGAGACGCCATCGAGAAGTTCGTCCCGATGAAGCGCGCCGGGACGCCGGAGGAGGTGGCCGACCTGATCGGATTTCTCGCATCCGAACGCGCCGCTTACATTTCCGGTCAGATCATTTCGATCAACGGTGCGATGATCTGAACCCTAGTTCTCCGCCTCCACCCTGGCGCTCGAAGCCCCCAGAATCCAGGCGATGCCCAAGCCACCGCTGAGATTGCTTCTCGTCTTTACGAGCGGGCTGTCGGCAAACACCGCGCCGCCGACGCTGTCCCATTTCGCAAAGCCGCCGACCCAGAAATTCGGGAAGCGCTTGGAGAGCGCTGCGCGGAACGTCGTTCCGGCGAAACCGCCGCCGGGATCAAAAGCGGGCCGCTCCGCTGTGACGAAAGCCGGATCGACTGCATAGAAGTACTGGTTGTAGCGCCGATTCGTGTAGATCAGGCTACCCTGCACGCCGAGGTTCCATCCGCGGTTTCCCAGGACGTTCCGAAAATCCAAGCTCAGATTCGGTTGAAAAATCCAACCGGCTTGCTTGAAGTGGGAGAAATCGGAGGCGATGACGGTACGCACCGGGAGTCTCAGTTCGAGCTTTTCGGCCGCGTCCTTGGATCGAATCAGGGCGATATTGAGCGCGGGGCCGATTTCGAGCGTGGCATCCAGGTCGGGCATGCCGCGCCGCGCGTCGTTGTCCTTGGCGGGCGGCGAGCCGT
>VBCT01000137.1 GCA_005882235.1 Betaproteobacteria bacterium | reverse complement strand
CTCATCGTCGAAGACGAGCCCAAGACGGCGGCCTACGCGAAAAAGGGGCTGGCCGAGCACGGCTTCGTCGTCGATATCGCTGCGAACGGGGTCGACGGCCGGCACCTGGCCCTGACTTCGGACTACGACCTGGTCATCCTCGACGTCATGCTCCCCGGCGCCGACGGCTGGACGGTGCTCCGCGAGATCCGCGACAAGAAGCAGACCCCTGTCCTGTTCCTGACCGCGCGCGACGACGTCGCCGACAGGGTCAGGGGCCTGGAGCTCGGTGCGGACGACTACCTGGTCAAGCCCTTCGCGTTCTCCGAGCTGCTCGCGCGCGTACGCTCGGTGCTGCGCCGCGGACCGAAGCAGGCCGGCGAGACCCTGAAGATCGGCGACCTCGAGATCGAGCCGCGCAGGCGCAGGGTTTCCAGGGGCGACAAGAAGATCGATCTCACGGCGAAGGAATACGCGCTGCTCGACTACCTCGTCCGCAATGTCGGCGAGGTGCTCTCCCGGACGCTCATCGCCGAGCATGTCTGGGACATGAACTTCGACAGCGACACCAACGTCGTCGACGTCGCGATGCGGCGCCTCCGCGCCAAGGTCGACGATCCGTTCGAGGTGAAGCTCATCCGCACCATCCGCGGCGTGGGCTACCTGCTCGAGGAGCCCGCGGCGTGACGGGCCGGCTCGAAGGGATCTTTCAGAGACTGGGCGGGCGGCGCAAGTCGCTCACCTGGCAGATCAGCTTCTTATTCGCGCTCATCTCGTTCCTCGTCATCGGGGCGATGGGATTCGCGATCGACCGCATGCTCGCAGGCGAGCTGCTCGAGGCGAACGACGTCCTCCTGCTCGGCAACATGAGCCTGCTCCGCGGCAGGCTCGCGCGTCTCGGACCTTCAGAGGTGGTCCTCAGCAGTCCCCGGTTCGTCGAGGAGAGCGGGATGGGTTACCGCAAGCTCGCTCTTGCGGTGCTCGACGAGGACCGCCGCATTCTCAGGGCTTCGAGCGAATTCAATATCCCGGTTTCGGCGCTGCCCGAGAAAGCGCTCCCCATGGAAGCGCTTCCGGAGCGCGTGGACGAGGCTTCGCTGCGCGAGCTGCGCGCGCGCCTCGGCGGGCTGAGCCGCCAGTGGACCGCACCGGACGGGCATTGGTATCAGGTGCTGCTCGCGCGCCTGCCGCTCGCTTCCGGCACGAACAGCGAGCCGCAGTCAGTGCTGCTCGCGCTCTCGTACGACCGTTCGCTGCCCAAGGAATTGCTTGCGCGCTACCGCAAGGGGCTGCTCGAGACCCTCGTCGCGAGCGTGCTGGCCGCGGCCGCGCTCGGCATCTGGGCTGCGCGCCTGGTGCTCAAGCGCGCGCGGCGCATTGCCGCCACCGCCGGCCGGATCAGCGCGCGGGCGCTGAACGAGCGGCTCTCGCTCGATGATACGCCGGAGGAGTTCCTCGAATCGACGCTCGCGTTCAACCACATGCTCGACCGCCTGGAGGATTCGTTCAGGCGCCTTTCGGAATTCTCTTCCGACCTCGCGCACGACCTGCGCACGCCGATCAACAATCTGCTGGGCGAGGCGCAGGTGGCGCTGTCGCGTCCGCGGGAGGCGGCCGAATACCGCGCGGTGCTGGAATCCGCCGTCGAGGAATACGAACGGCTCTCGCGGATGATCGAGAACATGCTCTTCCTCGCCCGCGCCGACAATGCGCAGGCGCGCGCCGCGCCGCAGTGGATCGACCTGCGCGAGGCGTTGGGAAAGATCCTTTCCTACTACGAGCTGCTCGCCGAAGAGCGCAACATCCGCCTCGCGCTCGAAGTGCGCGCCCAGAAGGGCGGGAAGCCGCGCGCCTGGGCGGACGAGCTGATGCTCAATCGCGCGGTGGGGAATCTCCTGTCCAACGCGCTGCGCCACGGCCGCCCGGACTGCACGGTCACCGTGAAAGCGGTGGCGCACGGCGACGGTTCGGCCGAGATCGAGGTGGCCAATCCGGGCTCCGGGATCGCGGCGGAGCACCTGCCGCGCATCTTCGACCGGTTCTATCGGCCCTGCAGCTCGCGCGAGGAATCCTCGGCAGGCTCGGGCCTGGGCCTCGCCATCGTCAAGTCGATCGCCGAGCTGCACGGCGGCAGGGTCGGCGTAAGAAGCGAGCCGGGGCTGCTCACGACTTTCACCCTCAGCTTTCCCTCTGCCGGCCGCGCCTAGCTCCGGCGCCGCGAAATCTGGAAGGAAACTACTCGCGTCGCGGGAGCGGGTGGTAAAATTTTCGCATCGTCCGTTCCCCGCAAGCCGATGCCGAATCCCGCCTTCGTCCACCTTCGGCTCCACAGCGAGTTCTCCATCACCGACGGGATCGTGCGCATCGACGAAGCCGTCGCGCGGGCCGCCGCGGACGGCATGCCGGCCCTGGCGATGACCGACCTCGCCAACGTCTTCGGCATGGTCAAGTTCTACAAGGCGGCGCGCGCCGCGGGCGTGAAGCCCATCATCGGCTGCGATGTCTGGATTACCAACGAATCCGAGCGCGACAAGCCCCACCGGCTGCTGCTGCTCACGCAGTCGCGCGCGGGCTATCTCAGGTTGTCCGAGCTCCTGACGCGCGCCTGGCTCGAGAACCAATACCGGGGCCGCGCCGAGCTGCGCAAGACCTGGTTCGGCGAAGGCACCGAGGGCCTGATCGCGCTCTCCGGCGCGACGCAGGGCGACGTCGCTGCCGCTCTGCTGCAGGATCACCGGGAGCCTGCGAAACGGCTCGCAATGGAGTGGGCGCGGCTTTTTCCCGGGCGGTTCTATCTCGAGCTGCAGCGTGCCGGGGCGCCGCAGACGGAAAGCTACGTCGAGGCGGCGGTACGGCTCGCAGGAAACTGCTCCCTTCCGGTCGTTGCGACCCACCCAGTGCAGTTCCTGAAGCCTGCGGATTTCACCGCCCACGAAGCGCGCGTGTGCATCGCCGAGGGCCAGGTGCTCGGCGACCAGCGCCGCCCGCGGCCGTTCACGCAGGAGAGCTATTTTCTGTCTCAGTCGGAAATGGCGAAGCTCTTCGCCGATCTGCCCGAGGCGCTCGCCAACTCCATCGAGATCGCGCGCCGCTGCAACCTCACGTTGGAGCTGGGTAAGCCAAGGTTGCCGGTTTTCCCAACGCCGCCGGGAATGTCACGCGAGGAATATCTTCGTCAGCAAGCCCAAGATGGGCTTCAGCGGCGGCTCGTTGCGAATCATGCGAGCAGGGCGGACGAAAGGTGGAAGGAGAAGTACGACCTTCGCCTCGAAATTGAGCTACGAACCATCATCCAGATGGGATTCGCCGGCTACTTCCTCATCGTCGCCGACTTCATCAACTGGGCGAAATCGAACGGGGTGCCGGTCGGCCCGGGACGCGGCTCGGGCGCCGGGTCACTCGTCGCCTACTCGCTCGGTATCACCGACCTGGACCCGTTGCGCTACGACCTTCTGTTCGAGCGCTTCCTGAATCCGGAGCGCGTATCGATGCCCGACTTCGACATCGACTTCTGCGAGCGCGGGCGCGACCGGGTGATCGAGTACGTCAAGCAGAAATACGGAGCGCAATCGGTGTCGCAGATCGCGACCTTCGGAACGATGGCGGCGCGCGCCGTGGTGCGCGACGTCGGGCGCGTCATGGAATGGAGCTACACGCGCACCGATGAGCTGGCCAAGCTTATTCCCTTCCAGCCCGGCAAGCGCATCACCCTGCAGGATGCGCGCGAGATGGAACCGCGCCTCGCGCAGCGCGAAAAGACCGAGGAGGAGACGCGCGAGCTGCTCGCGCTCGCCGGGCAGCTCGAAGGTCTCGCGCGCAACGTCGGCATGCACGCGGGGGGCGTGCTGATCGCCCCGGGCAAGCTCACCGATTTCTGCCCGCTCTACGCGGCGCAAGGGACCGAGAGCACGATCTCGCAGTTCGACATGAAGGACGTCGACCGCATCGGCCTGGTGAAGTTCGACTTCCTCGGCCTCACCACGCTCACCGTCCTCGATTGGGCGGTGCAGTCGATTCGCGCAATGGGCAAGCCCGAGTTTGCGCTGGAGAAGATCCCGCTCGACGACCCGGCCGCCTACGCGGTATTCTCGAACGCCAACACGACCGCAATATTCCAATTCGAGTCGCGCGGCATGCGCGACCTCGTCAAGCGCGCGCGGCCCGACCGCTTCGAAGACATCATCGCGCTCGTCGCGCTCTACCGCCCCGGGCCGATGGAGCTCATCCCCGAGTTCGTCGAGCGCAAGAACGGCAAGCGGGTCGAATACCTCGATCCGCGCCTGGAGCCGATCCTGAAACCCACTTACGGGATCATGGTGTACCAGGAGCAGGTGATGCAGATCGCGCAGGTGATGGGCGGCTACTCGCTCGGCAGCGCTGACCTTCTGCGCCGCGCAATGGGGAAGAAGGACGCAAAGGAAATGGCGCAGCAGCGCGACGTGTTCGTCGCGGGCGCCGAGAAGAACCGCCTGCCGCGCGCCAAGGCCATCCTGCTCTTCGACTTGATGGAGAAGTTCGCGGGCTACGGGTTCAACAAGTCGCACGCGGCCGCGTACGCGCTCATCGCCTACCAGACCGCGTATCTCAAGGCACACGCTCCGTCCGCGTTCATGGCGGCCAACCTCTCCGCGGTGATGGACGACACCGACAAGGTGCACCAGTTCTACGAGGACTCCGTCGCCAACGACCTGAAGGTGCTCGCGCCCGACATCAACTCGGGCGAATACCGCTTCGTTCCGGTGGACGCGAGCACGATCCGCTACGGGCTGGGCGCAGTGAAGGGCACCGGCGAATCGGCGATCGCCGCGATCCTCGCGGCGAGGAAGGACGGTCCGTTCCGGGACTTGTTCGATTTTTGCGAGCGCGTGGACAAGCGCAACGTCAACCGGCGCGTGGTCGAGGCGCTGGTGCGCGCCGGCGCCTTCGATGGCGTCAACGCGGGCGACCATTCCGCGCGCGCCAGCCTGCTCGCCTCGGTGGGGATCGCGCTGGAGGCGGCCGAGCAGACCGAGCGCAACGCAAGACAGGTGAGCCTCTTCGGCGCGGGCGAGGGCGGTTCGCAGCAGAAACCGGCGCTGGTCGCTGCGCCGCGTTGGGAAGAGGCGCAGCGCCTGCGCGAGGAAAGGGCGGCCCTCGGGTTCTATCTCTCGGGGCACCCATTCACGGCGTACCGCGCCGAGATCGGACGCTTCGTCCGCACGAACCTGCGCAGCCTCGCGGCCTCGGTGGAGGGCGAGGGCGGGACTCGCACGCAGTTGATCGCGGGAGTGGTCGAATCGCTCAGGGTTCAAAGGACCCAAGGCGGCCGCATGGTGGTCCTCAGCATCTCGGACGGCACCGCGACCCAGGAGGTCACTGTATACAACGAGGTGTTCGACCAGGTCCGCGACCTCGTCAAGGAGGACGCGGTGGTGGTGATCGAAGCCAAGGTGAGGAACGTGCGCCGCTCCTTGGGCGAGGAGGGCGAGGCCCAGTTCATGCGCGTCGCCGCCGAGCGCATCTACGATGTCGCCGGCGCGCGTAGCCAGTTCGCGCGAGGTGTACGGCTCTCGATGAACGGCGAGGCGGCCACCGGCGGCTCTGCGGCTGCGGCGACCCTCAGGAATTTACTGGAGCCTTATCGGAACGGGCGCTGTCCGGTGGCGGTGTGCTACAGGAACGGTGGCGCGAGCGTGGAGATGCAGCTCGGCGACGCCTGGCGCGTCAACCTCGACGATGCCCTGATGAAGTCGCTGAACGAGTGGCTGACGCCGGAGAACGTGGAGGTGCTGTATCCCTAGGCAGGGTTTCGGTTCAGGAGGTCCTCGACCTTGTCGGGCGGGACGGGTCGGCTGAAGAGATAGCCCTGCATCTCGTCGCAGCTGAGCAGCCTCAGGGACCTCGCCTGCTCCTCGGCGTCCACCCCTTCTGCGATCACTTTCAGATCCAATGAATGAGCGAGG
>VBCT01000105.1 GCA_005882235.1 Betaproteobacteria bacterium | reverse complement strand
ACCCCGAGCCGGTGGTTTTCGATCCCGCGATAATCGGCATACAGCATGTAGGTATCGATCCGGTCCTTGACCTGCTGGACATGCGGGGCCAGGTCGAGGTCGGTCCAGATCTCGCGTCCGAACGAGACTTCCGCCCGGAACCTGCCTTCGCGGTAGCCCGCGCTGACCATGTCCATCGACGTGTCGTAGAGCCAGTGCCGGTCGTCCTCGAAGTTGCGGCGGCCGACGCTCAGCGAGAACGGCTGGCCGGGACGCCTGAAAGTGACGAAGCCCTGGTCGACGAGCAGCGACCAGCGCCGCTTCTCGGGCGCGAGCTGCGACGGCTCCCTGATCGGGATCTCGCGCTCGAGGACCATCTCGAGGGTTGCCTCCAGCGAATCGGTGGGCCGGTACACGATGATCCCGTTCACCTGGGGCTTCACCAGGCTGACGTTGTCCCGCACCCGCCGGTCCAGATCCGGGTCGCGGCGGTAGGTCGCTTCCGCCTCGCCGGCGTACGAATATTGGTAAGTCAGGCGCTGCGGCGGCGCGGCCTGCCCGGTTCCCGGCAGCCGAAAGAGCAAGGGTGAGGGCGCTTCGAGCTGCTTTCCGTAGCGGCGGTCCTCGCGCGTCTCGGCGGGCGCGCCAGGCCGATCCGTGTCTATCTGCGCCGCGACCGACGAAGGGCCCGAGCCCAGCGCCAGGGAAAAAGCCGCGCAGCATGCTTTCCGGATATTCCGCGGCATCGTCTCCGGTCGCGCCTAGCTCGCGAGTCCCAGCCCGCGCTCACGCTCCTCCGGCGCGCCAGCAGCGAGGTACAGCGCCGGCATCACGAACAGCGTCATCAGCGTCGAGGCGATCAGGCCGCCGATCATCACGATCGCGGTGGGCTGCACGATCTCCAGGCCGGGAATCTGCCCCCGCACCGCGAGCGGCAGAAGCGCGGCGAGGATCGCCGCCGAGCTCGTCAGGATGGCCGCCAGACGCTCCAGCGCGCCGCGGATCGCGAGCTCCTCCCCGAACTGCAGCCCTTCCTGCACCTGAAGCGACTGGTACTGGCGTATCAGCAGAAGCCCGTTGCGTACCGCGATGCCGAGCACCGCCAGGAACCCGACGATGGAGCCGAGCGAAATGTTCCCGCCGCTGACCAGCGCCGCGAGAAGGCCGCCCGCCAGCGCAGCCGGCAGCGCAAGGAAGGCGATCAGCGCGAGGCGCCAGCTCGCGAAGCAGGCCTGCAGCAGCAGGAACACGCCGATCGCGACCGCGACCGCGATCCACAGCATGTGCTGCTCGGCATGCTGCCGCTCGGCGTACTCGCCGAGAAGCTTCGGATTGTGCTCCAGCGGGAACTGCATCTTGTCGAGTCGGTCGTCGATCTCTTCGGCGACCGAGCCCAGGTCCCGGCCGGCGACGTTGGCGACCACGTCCACGTAAGGCGCGATGCTCTCGTGCTTGAGCACGGTCGGCGTGGGGATGATCCGCACCTCGGCGACGTCGCCGAGGCGCACATTCTGCCGGTCCGACTTCCCAACCCAGAGGTCGCGAAGATCGGTGAGGCTCTGGCGCGTTTCCGGCGCGCCCCAGACAACCACGTCGTAGATCTTCTGCTCCTCGAACAGGAAGCCCACGGTGAGCCCCGAGAAGATGGTGGCCGAAGCGCGCCGCACGTCCCCGGGCTTGACCCCCGCCTTGCCGGCGGCATCCAGGTTCACCGTGACCCGCACGTGCGGCTCCTCGACCTGGTCCTCCGCGCGCAGATCGGCGATGCCGCGAATGCCGGCAAGCGCGGCTGTCACTTCCTCGGCCATCTGGCGCAGGACGTCGCGCTTCGGGCCGTACAGGCGCACGACGATCGCCGTGCCCGTGCCCGTGAGCACTTCGCTCACCTTGTCGCGCAGGTAGGTGTGCATGCTGCGCTCGCTGCCGGGATAGCCCTCGATAGTTTCCCGTACCGCGGCCAGCGTCTTGTTGTAGTCCGCCGCGGGATCGATGCTGACCCAGATCTGGCTCGAATTGATGCCGACGACCTGATCGCCGGTCACCGCGCGCCCGACGTGCGCGCCGACGTTGCGCACTCCCGGAATCGTCTTGAGCTCGCGGCTCACGCGCGAAGTGATCCGGTAGGTCTCGGCATACGAAGTTCCAGGCGCGGTCGTCCAGTTCACCAGCAGCTCGCGCTCCTTCAAGGCAGGCAGCAGCGACTGCCCGAGAAACGGCCACAGGGCGATGCCGCCCAGCACCGCGACCGCGGCCGCGAGAAACACCGTGCGCCGCGCCGCGATCGCCCTGCGCAGCACATCTTCGTAGAGCTCGCTTAGCCTGGACAGCAGCCGCGCCTTGCCCGCAGCGCGCCCGCCCTTGCCGAGCAGCATCAGGCACAGCGCCGGCGTGATGGTCAGCGCCACCAGCATCGAAGCGACGACCGCGAGCAGGTAGGACAGCGCGAACGGCTCGAAGAACGCGCCCGAGACGCCGCCCATGAAGAAGATCGGGGTGACGGCGAGCATGACGATCGCCATGGCGTACATCGACGCGCCGCGGGTTTCCAGCGTGGTCTGGAAGATGATGCCGGCGATCGATGCGCCGGACCCGGCGTTGCGCGCCTCCAGGCGCTGCATGATCCTTTCAGCGTCGACCACCGCATCGTCGATGACCACGCCGAGCGCGACGATCATGCCGGCCAGGATCATGCTGTTCAAAGTCGCCCCGGCAAGCTGCAGGGTAAACAGCGCCGCGAGCAGCGAAAGCGGGATGGCGATGGCGGCGATGAGCGCGGTGCGCCAGCTGTAGAGAAGCACCCCGATGACCGCGACGACGAGGAGCGCCGCGGCGGCGAGCGCGTACGCCAGATTGGCGATCGATTCCTCGATGTAGGAGGCCAGCCGGAAGACCGTGCTGTCGACCTTCACGCCGGGCAGGCCGCGCTTCAGCTCGGCGAGCGCCTGCTCCACCCCGCGCGTCACCTCAAGCGTGTTGGCGGAAGGAAACTTCTCGATGACCAGCATCAGCCCGCTGCCGTTGTTGACGAACGCGTCCCCGATCAGGGGCGGGTGCGCGAAGGTCAGCTCGGCGACGTCGCCAAGCGCCATGGTCTTGCCCGTCATGAGCAGGTGCTGCGCGCCGAGCACCACCTTCGCCATGTCCTCCGGCGAATTGATCGGCATCTGATGATGCACGCCTAGCCGCTGGTTGGCGTTGTCGATCCAGCCTCCGGTACCGGGGGCCGAGCCTTTCAGGAAAGTCAGCGGCGAGACCCACAGCGCGTCTCCCGCGGCGGCAATGACGTCGTCCTGCAGCACCCGCGCGTCGCGCAGCCGCTGTGGATCGATCTGCACCTGCAGCTGGCGCAGGCGCTGGCCCCAGATCGCCACGTTCGCGACCCCGGGCACGCCCAGCAGCTTCGGCTTGATGGTCCAGCGCGCGAGCAGCGAGAGCTCAGTGGGCTCGACCTTATCCGATGAAATTCCGACCATCATGAAGCGGCTGGTCGCGGACAGAGGCTGCAGAATGACCGGCGGCGTGGCGACGTTGGGCAGCGTGTAGGCGAGGGTCAGGCGTTCCTGGATCATCTGGCGCGCCTTGACGATGTCGGTCCCGCGCTTGAACGTCATCACGATGGACGACAGTCCGGTGACCGACTTGGAGCGGATCGACTCGAGCCAGGGCACCCCGCTCAGCAGCTCCTCCAGGTTCAGCGTGATGAGGCTCTCCACTTCCCTGGCCGAGAGACCGATCGCTTCGGTCTGCACTTCGACGACCGGCGCCGCGAACTCGGGGAAAACGTCCACCGGCATCCGGTGGAGCCGCTCGGTTCCGAACGCGATCAGCGCCGCGGCGATGCCCAGCATCACCAGGCGGAACTGCAGGCTCGAGGCGATCATCCAGCGAAACATGGTCCGATCTCCTTCTATGCGCCGGCGCGCCGGCTCATTTGCCGAAGCTCATTTGCCGAAAATTTCCGCGCCGTAGAGCAGCGCGGCGCCCACCGTCACGACTGAAGTGCCGAGCGCGGGTCCGTCGGTAAGCACCGCCACGTTGCCCACTACGCGATCGACCTGAACGCTTTGCCGCTCGAATGCGAGCGGCTCCTTGCTGACGTAAACCCAGGCTGCGCCGCGCGCGTCGTAGTACAGCGCGCCGTACGGGACAACCTTCTGGCTGTCCTCCGCGCCCGCGAGCTGCAGCTCGACGCGCATGCGCTGGTTGACGGCCAGGCCATGGTCCTTGCCGTTGACGACGTAGTAGGTCGTGAGCATGGTGCGCTTCAAGTCTTCGATGGGCGGCATCGCGGAGGGCTCGGCCAGCAGTTTGTCGGCCGGCTGCTCGCGGGTGGCAAGCGGAAACAGCCGTGCCGGCTTGTCCTTGGCGAGCCGGTCCCATTCCGCGGGCGACAGGGAAACGGCGATCCAGGCTTCCTCGCCGCCCGCGGCCGCTTTGCGCGGCGCCGGCTGCGCAGCCGGCTGAACGGACTTGGCCGCCACCGTCTGGGCAAACGCGCCGAAGACGCCGCCGCCGCCGAAGGCGAGCTTGGGCGCCGCCGCCACCTCCTGCGAGGTCATCACCAGGCCGCTCACCATCTGCTTGCGCACGATGGGCTGCTCTTCCACCTTGCCCGTCTCGATGCCCAGGCGCTCCGCGGCCTTCGCCGAAAGGCGGACGCGCTTCACTGCCGAGCCGGGAATCGGCTCGAGCTTCACCGCGGCGCTTTTCGCGGCCGCCGCAGCACCGGGTCCGGCCGCCTGCGCCTGCGCAAACACGCCGAGGACCGCTCCTGCTGCAAGCGTAACGAGTTGTGCTTTCATGGGCCTTCTCCTTGGTATCGCGAATCGGCGCTCATAGCGGCGGCACGACGCCGTCCTTGCCGACGAAGACGAATACCGCCGCATAGCTGCCGTCGGCGGCCTTCTGGGCGCCGACGAGCACGCGCGCGCCGGCCTTGACGAGCGTCTTGTCGCCGAGCGACATCCTGAGGACCGGAGTGTCGCGCGAGATTTCCACGTCGGTTTCCTCCTGATCGGTGGGGCCGTACTTGATCGAGAGGACGCGGTCCTCGAGGTCGTCGATCCAG